>PHCM01000274.1 GCA_002842255.1 Betaproteobacteria bacterium HGW-Betaproteobacteria-2
ATGTTGTTTACGCGCTTGTTGGCAGCGGCAAGGCTGTCTGCCTCAGGCAATTTGGCAAAGGCGCGTACCGCTTCCAGGCGTTTGGGCACTTCGCCCAGACGCTGCGGCTGCAGGCTCAACACGGCTTCGATTTCCTGCGGCGTATAAGCTTGTTCGCGCAGGTAGCCAGCCAGACGCTCGTAGATGAATTTCTCGAGATCGTTGAGATTGAAAGCAAACTCCTCGTGCTGCTCAAGCTTGATTTTTTGCAGGACGACGTCCTGGGCAGTGGTGATCAGGTGATGGATTTGCAAAGGCAGATCCAGTTCCACCAGCATGCGGATGACGCCGAGCGCATGCCTTCTCAGGGCAAAGGGGTCCTTGTCGCCGGTCGGCATATTGCCGATGCCGAACATGCCGACCAGGGTTTCCAGTTTGTCGGCGAGGGCGACGCAGATGCCGACCTGGTTGCGCGGCAATTCATCGCCGGCGAATCTGGGTTTGTAGTGGTCTTCGATCGCATAGGCGATATCGTTATCCAGCTTTTCATGTTGCGCGTAGTAACGGCCCATGATGCCCTGCAGTTCCGGGAATTCGCCGACCATATCGGTCAGCAGGTCGGCTTTGGCCAGGATAGCGGCCTGGCTGGCTTGTGTCGCCAGTTGTTCGCCGCCGAGTGCCATGCCGATCGCCCTAGCCGTGGCTTGCACGCGAAGTACGCGCTCACCCTGCGAGCCCAGTTTGTTGTGATAAACCACCTTGTCCAGGCCTTCGATACGGGATTCCAGCGTCTTTTTCCTGTCCTGGTCGAAGAAGAACTTGGCATCCGCCAGGCGTGGGCGTACGACACGCTCGTTACCGCCTATGACTTTTGACGGGTCGGCCGGGCTGATGTTGGAAACGATCAGAAATTTGTTGGTGAGTTTGCCCTGGTCGTCCAGCAGCGGGAAATATTTCTGGTTGGCCTTCATGGTGAGAATCAGGCATTCCTGCGGGACTTCCAGATATTCCTGCTCAAACTGGCCGAGCAGCACGTTGGGGCGTTCAACCAGTGCGGTGACTTCGTCCAGCAGTGCATCGTCGTCAATCGGCTTGAGATTCTGTTTGGCAGCGGCCTGGTTCAGCTGCCTGACGATCTCGGCGCGGCGTTCCTCGAAGCTGGCAATCACCGCACCTTCTTCCTTCAGTTGCCGGGCGTAACTGTCGGCGCTGTTGAGTTTGATGGAGTCGGATTTGGCTTCAAAACGGTGGCCGTATGTGATGTTGCCGGATTGCAGGCCGAGCACACTGACGGGAACGATGTCGCTGCCATGCAGGGCAACCAGGCCATGCGCCGGACGGACGAAGTTGACGCTGTCCCAGCCGGGCTGTTCGCAGTTTTCCTGCAACTGGTAGGTCATGACCTTGGGGATGGGCAGTTTGGCGATGGCGTCTTCAATCGCCTTTTGCAAGCCGTCTGCCAGACGGGCGCCGGTCTGGATGGCATCCAGGAACAGGATATCGGCCTTGCCGTCATTTTCTTTTCTGAGACTGGCAACGGCGGTTTCGTCCGCACCGAGTGCAGCCAATCTCTTCAGCAAGGCCGGGGTGGCATTGCCGCTGGCATCCAGCCCGACGCTGACCGGCATCAGTTTTTGCGCGACCTGTTTGTCGGCAGCATTGGCTGCGACATTGGTGATGTGTGCTGCCAGTCGGCGCGGTGACGCATAACCGCTCACTACGGAGTTTTCTGCGGTCAGGCCTTGCGCCTGCAGTGATTCGGACAATGCCGAGGAGAATGCTTCGCCGAGTTTTTTCAGTGCCTTGGGCGGCAGTTCTTCTACAAACAATTCAACTAACAGATTCTTGCTGCTCATGTTCAGGCGGCCTTCTTTTCTTTTTCCAGTTTTGCCAGGATTTCATCTGCCCAGGCCTTGGGCGCCATCGGGAAGCCGAGGCGGGCGCGGCTGTCCAGATAGCTGGCGGCGACACTGCGCGCGAGGTTGCGGATGCGGCCGATATAGGCGGCGCGCTCGGTGACGGAAATCGCGCCGCGTGCATCCAGCAGATTGAATGTGTGCGCAGCCTTCAGCACCTGTTCATAGGCGGGCAGTGCCAGCTGGTTTTCCATCAGG
>PHCM01000009.1 GCA_002842255.1 Betaproteobacteria bacterium HGW-Betaproteobacteria-2
TCACGCCAAAACGCCTGATAGCAGCCTCGCCTGATATAATCCCCCCCTTCAGAAGGGAGAGCTTTTTATGAGACTCATACTATTAGGCGCACCGGGGGCCGGCAAAGGCACCCAAGCCACATACATCAAAGAAAAATTCAACATTCCGCAAATCTCCACCGGTGACATGCTGCGTGCTGCCGTCAAGGCAGGCACTGCGCTTGGCCTGGAAGCCAAGAAATTCATGGACGCAGGCGGCTTGGTGCCGGATGAAGTCATCATCGGCATGATCAAGGAGCGCATCAAGGATGCCGACTGCAAGGACGGCTTTCTGTTCGATGGCTTCCCACGCACCATTCCGCAGGCCGAAGCCATGAAACAGGCGGGCGTCGATATCGACTATGTCGTTGAAATCGACGTACCGGATGAAGAGATTATCAAGCGCATGAGTGGCCGCCGCATGCACCTCGCCTCCGGCCGCACCTACCACGTCGTATTCAACCCGCCCAAAGTCGCAGGCAAGGATGACGTGACCGGCGAAGATCTGGTGCAGCGTGACGATGACAAGGAAGAAACCGTCATGAAGCGTCTGGAGGTCTATCACAGCCAGACCAAGCCGCTTGTCAGCTATTATTCCGACTGGGAAAAAAGTGGCGAAAATGCGCCGAAGTACATCAGGATTGCCGGCATAGGCGCAGTCGAAGACATCAAGAAACAGGTTTTTGAAGCCCTCGCCTGACCCCTGATTCAGTCGATCCATCTACAGAAAAGCCCGACAAGGGCTTCTTTGTTACCTTGCTATTCTCATCTCTCAATCATTTCATACGCACTGGCATCACCACAGATTCCCGATTCCGTTCGATAAAAACCATACCAGCCAACCGAATTTCCACCGAAAGTGGTTGTATACAGCCACTTACCTCTGAAGTTGGTTATATATAACCATGTTTCAATATAATCAATAGCTTACGTTTACTTTAAGGTGTGATTGGCTTATAATTCATAACCGAATCCAACCAGATTTCCCACCAACAACAAGGAGTTCATCATGAACAAAAACCTGATCGCCATTGCTGTGGCTGCAATGTTTATTGCACCTGCCGCTTACGCTGACAAGCACAACAGCAAAAACGCTATCGACATCTGCGTCGCTGCTGCACAAGCCAAATTCCCGGGCAAGCTGACCTCCATTCGCGCCGAAATCGAAGAAGGCAAAGCGCAATACGAACTCGACATCGACGCCAATGACGGCAAGCAATGGGAAGTCGAATGCGATGCCAAGACCGGCAAAATCCTTGAAACAGAAGGCGAAGTCGCAGCTGATGATGCAGCATTCACTTCAAAAGCTAAAGTCAGCCTGGACACCGCACTGAAGACTGCACTGGCAAAACACCCGGGCGCAGTCATGAAGATCGAGTATGAAGTTGAGTCCGATGGCAGCATCGCCTACGAATTCGACATCAAGACAGCGGACGGCAAGTTGCTGGAAGTTGAAGTCGATGCCATCACCGGCAAGCTGAGTAATGCTGAAGAAGTGGTTTGGCAGATCGGCGAATAAATTCATCTGCTCCATCCTGACAAAAAAGCATCCCGCAGGATGCTTTTTTGTTATGCGTCACCCCGAATAATGCAGGGCAAGCCTTGATGCACCTCCATCCACCGGAATCCGCCAACCTTCAAGGTATAATCCACCCAAGCTCTTCAGCTGAGTTGAATCGGGAGGCCTGCGATCATTACGTTCTATCCTTTCGGACAAGACCTGTCGGAAAAATCAACCTTCGTGGCCGCCCTCATTGCATCGCTGGCGCTCCACTTTGCCGTGCTGGAATGGCTACCATCAGATCGGCCCCCAGCGCCCCAACGCACCATATTGATTGATGCATCGATGGAACTCCTGGCACCCGCAGCTGGCTCAGGAGACGTACCAGGAACTGGTTCTGCTGCAGCGGTCGAGGTATTGCCGGATGATACGGATCAGATCACACCCCAGCCCCCACCAGAAGAATCTTCTCCGTCAAAAGATGCCAGCAAGGATCAGATCGTGAAGAAGGCAAAACCTGCGCCAGCGAAACCGGTCAGGAAAAACCCGATCAACGAGAGATTGCGCGAGTTCCAACGCTTCTTTCTAGAGGAAGACCTCAAGGGCGCTTATAGAAGCGACAGTGGAATCGGTGGGACTGATGGTACTGGTACTGGACAAAACAGTTTGTACGCCCACGGCACGGTCGGCAGCAGTTCGATAGACAGCCATATTGCGATGATCGCCGGCAAGATACAGAAAAACGTCAACCGGAACCTGTGCCAGACCGGGCGGACAGAAATCGAATCTACCATTATCCTGCGGCCGGATGGGTATCTGGAGAGCGCACCCAGACTGCTCAAAAGCAGTGGCATCGCCAGTTGCGACGATGCCATTGAACGCGCCATATTGCAGTCGCTGCCGTTGCCGTTGCCAAGTGATTCCGCGGCATTTGCATCATTGCGAGAATTGAACCTGCTGTTCCGTCCTCATGACGAGAATTTTGGCCGGGATTAAAATGGAACTTCGGTCAGATATCCTCCCGCATGACAGAGGTCGCTTGATTTTGACTCATGGCCGCAGTTACCATGAAGCCAGTATCCGCCCGTGCTCCGAGCTTGTTGCGATTGACGAAAAACTCCAGCGAGACATATCAGCGATCCCGGCAGAATGCGAGAAATTCCATTCAACCAAACATTCATCAGGAATTTGAAATGCCGACCCTACCCTATGTCATCCATATCATCCTCTGGCTGCTAGCGGCTTTTTCCGTGCTGACCTGGACCATACTGCTGGTCAAGGCCATCATCTTTACGCGACAGAGGAGAGCCAACCGCCATTTCCTTGATCGCTTTTCCAGAGTAAAAAATGCCGGCGAATTACCACAGCTGGTCAGAACCTCCAGCGGCAACCTGAGCGTACTGGCTGACGCACTGGTCAGGGAACTGGAGACCTTTGCCAACGAACCATCGCTGGATTTGCAGGAACGCGGTGACATGCTGCGCCACACTCTCAACCAGGAACGCCGTTCGATTCAGATCAAACTGGAAGCAGGCCTATCCGCCCTGGCCAGCATCGGCTCCATCTCCACGATCCTGGGCCTGCTTGGCACGGTATGGAGCATCATGAATCTACTGAAAGCCATTTCCACTTTCAGCTCGGCCGGTCTCGACGTTGTCGCCGGCCCCATCGGAGATGCCCTGATCACGACGGCCGTCGGCATCATCGTCGCCGTGCCGGCGCTGCTCGGGCATAATTTCTTTGTACGACGCATCAGGGTCACCTTGATGGACATGGAACGTTTCTGCGAGATGTTGCAGCATCTGGCCATCCGTTCCGGCTTCAGGATCTGAGCCATGTCCCAGTTCGACTCCGATTCAGAATCCAATGCCATCAGCGAAATCAACCTGACACCACTGGTAGACGTCATCTTCACCATCCTCGTGGTGTTCATTGTCAGTATTCCGCTGCTGACCAATGTCATCACCGTCAATCTGCCGAAAACCGCGCCGACCGACGCCAGTCAGAAAGTCAGCGACATGCGGGTCAGCATCTCTGCCGATGGCGAAATGTTTCTCAACCAGCAAAAGATCGCTCCCAACAACCTGGAAACCGAACTGCGGAAACACAATGTCGGCGGCCAATTGCGCGTCGAGATCCTGGCCGATGAAGCAGTCGTCTATCGCGAGGTCGCCCGCGCCATGGTGCAGATCCGTCGGGCGGGCGTGGAAAAATTCACCTTCGTCGTCCTGCCGGAGCACGATCAGTCAATCAGTCCTTGATTGCAGGCGACAATCCTGCCCTTACGGACTGTTTGCCATGCATTGAGCCGAACGCAAGGCGGACGCCTTCGAGGTATAATCCGGATATCTTAAAATTCAAGAATCCGAACCCTCATGCAACAGCAGTATCCATTCCGCGAAATCGAACAATCCACGCAACAACAATGGGATAAGAGCAACGCCTTCCGCGCCGAGCCGGATCAATCGAAGCCCAAATACTATTGCCTCTCCATGTTCCCCTACCCCAGCGGCAAACTGCACATGGGGCATGTGCGTAACTACACCATCGGCGATGTACTCTCCCGTTATCACCGCATGAAGGGCTTCAACGTGCTGCAACCCATGGGCTGGGATGCTTTCGGCCTGCCAGCCGAGAACGCGGCCATCCAGAACAAGGTGCCGCCGGCACAGTGGACGTACGACAACATCGCCTACATGAAGAAGCAACTGAAGTCGCTGGGCTTTGCCATCGACTGGAGCCGCGAACTGGCGACCTGCCAGCCGGAATACTACAAGTGGAACCAGTGGCTGTTCCTGCGCATGCTGGAAAAAGGCATCGCCTACAAGAAGACCCAGGTGGTGAACTGGGACCCGGTCGACCAGACCGTGCTCGCCAATGAACAGGTGATCGACGGCCGCGGCTGGCGCACCGGCGCACTGGTGGAAAAACGCGAGATCCCCGGCTACTACCTCAACATCACCGGGCATGCCCAGCAACTGCTGGATGACCTCGACAAGCTGCCGGGTTGGCCGGAGCGCGTAAAGACCATGCAAGCCAACTGGATCGGCAAGAGCGTTGGCGTGCGCTTTGCTTTTACGCACGACATCCGCGACAACGGCCAGCTGATTGATGACGGCAAGCTGTGGGTGTTCACCACCCGCGCCGACACCATCATGGGGGTGACCTTTTGCGCGGTTGCCGCCGAACACCCGCTGGCGACGCTTGCAGCCAGATCCAATCCTGAGCTCGCTGCTTTCATCGACAAATGCAAACAGGGTTCGGTGATGGAAGCCGACATCGCCACCATGGAAAAGGAAGGCATGGATACCGGCCTCACCGTCACCCATCCACTGACCGGCGAACAGGTACCGGTCTGGGTCGGCAACTATGTGCTGATGAGCTACGGCGAAGGCGCGGTGATGGCGGTACCTGCACATGATGAACGCGATTTCGAATTTGCCAAGAAATACGGCGTGCCAATCAAGGCTGTTATCCAGCCTGGGGAAGGGGAAAGGGAAAAGGGGGAAGGGAAAAACCACACACCCTCGCCCCCGGCAGGGGGAGAGGGTCGGGGTGAGGGGGCATCACCCTTCACCCTTCACCCTTCACCTGCTCTCCCGTTTGTAGAACATGGAGTTTGCGTCAACTCCGACAAATACGATGGCCTCAACTATGAGGCTGCGGTGGATGCCATCGCCGCCGACCTCAAGGCCAAGAGCCTGGGCGACAAGCAGGTCAACTGGCGCCTGCGTGACTGGGGTATCTCGCGTCAGCGCTACTGGGGTTGCCCGATTCCCATCATCCACTGCGACAACTGCGGCGACGTGCCGGTGCCGGATGACCAGTTGCCGGTGAAACTGCCGGAAGACTGCGTACCGGACGGCTCCGGCAACCCGCTCAACAAGCGCGAAGATTTCATCAACTGCACTTGCCCCAAGTGCGGCAAACCGGCCAAACGCGAAACCGACACGATGGACACCTTCGTCGATTCCAGCTGGTATTACGCACGCTATGCGACAAGCACAGCCGCCAGCGGTTTCAGCGACAAGGCCATGGTAGATGCCGAGACCAACCACTGGATGCCAGTTGACCAGTACATCGGCGGCATCGAGCATGCCATTCTGCATCTGCTCTACTCGCGCTTCTGGAGCAAGGTCATGCGCGATATGGGTCTGGTGAATTACGACGAGCCGTTCGCCAACCTGCTGACCCAGGGCATGGTGCTGAATCATATTTTTTCGCGCCGCACTGACAAGGGTGGTATCGAGTATTTCGCACCGGAAGAAGTCGAACTGGTACACGACGAGCATGGCAAGGTGACCGGTGCCAAGCTGCTGGCCGACAATCAGCCGGTCGATTTCCAGGGCATGGGCACCATGTCCAAGTCCAAGCGCAATGGCGTCGACCCGCAGGCATTGATCGACCAGTACGGCGCGGATACCGCTCGCTTCTTCATGATGTTCGCCGCGCCACCGGAACAGACACTGGAATGGTCGGACAGCGGCGTCGAGGGTTCGCATCGCTTCCTGAAACGCGTCTGGAATTTCGGCCATGCGCTCTCAACTGAAGCCCCGACGGAACTGCCCGCCAAGCTGAACGGAAGTCTGGCCAGCGCGCGCCGCGAGATTCACAGCACATTGAAACAGGCCAATTACGACCTCGACCGCCAGCAGTTCAACACCGTGGCCTCTGCCGCGATGAAGATGCTGAACGCAGTGGAAAAGGTCCAGAAAGATGCCGAAGCCGACTGGCTTGGCGTGGCACGCGAGGGTTTCTCCATCCTGCTACGCATGCTGTCGCCGATTGCACCGCACATCACGCAAACCTTGTGGAAAAAACTTGGCTACGGCGATGATATCCTGCAGGCTACCTGGCCGCAGCCGGAAGAATCCGCGCTGGTGCAGGACGAGATCGAGCTGGTGATCCAGGTCAATGGCAAGCTGCGAGGCAGCATGACCGTAGCCCGCACTGCCGACAAATCTGCGATAGAATCGATGGCAGTCGCCCACCCTTCCATCCAGAAATACCTGGAAGGTGTCAGCGTACGCAAGGTGATCGTCGTACCGAACAAACTCGTCAATATCGTCGTAGGATAAGCACATGAACCTGTTCCGACTGCCACACATCCTGATCCTGGCATCAATCCTGGCGCTGAGCGCCTGCGGTTTCCAGATGCGCGGCACGGCGGACCTGGCTTTCAAGACTCTCTATATTCAGGGCGGCAATCTGACAATCAAGAAAGACCTGATCCGCTCACTCAAGGTCAACGGCGTTACAGTCGTCGATGATCCTCAGAAAGCCGAGCTATTCCTCGAACTGATCAGGGAGCGCCGTCAACAGAACATTCTTTCGCTGAGCGGCGGCGGTCTGGTACGGGAATACGAACTGGTCTATTTCGTCGATTTCCGCCTGCGCAGCCCGGACAGTGAAGTCTGGGGGGCGGTGCAAAAGATCGAAGGCCGTCGCGACTACTCCTACGACGATACGCAACTGCTGGCCAAGCAATTCGAGCAGGATCGCCTGTACGAGGATATGCGCAATGATGCGGTACGCGAGATCATGCGCCTGCTGGTCGCGCAAAAACCAAAAAGTCTCTGACGGTCACCTGAAAACTGATGCGTTTACCTCCCCAGCAACTGAATCGGCACCTGGCAGAAGGCCTTCAGCCATGCTATGTACTAACGGGGGATGAACCGCTGGCGCAACGCGAGTGCCTGGACGCCATCCGCCAGACCGCGAGAAAACAGGGCTTCGAAGAACGCACCAGCCTGACGGTAGACCGCTATTTCAACTGGCAACAAATTACCGCCTTCGGCCAGTCCAGTTCACTGTTTGCCAGCCTGCGCATCCTTGAGATCAACATCCCTTCCGGCAAGCCCGGCATCGAAGGCGGCAAGGTACTGCAGGAACTGGCGGCTCAGCCACTGGCCGACACTATCACCATCGTCATCCTGCCCAAGGTCGACTGGAAGGACCAGAAAAGCGCCTGGTACACCGCACTTGAGCAATCCTGCGTGCTGCTGCTTCTGGAAGAGGTGCCGCCCGCGCAACTGCCGAAATGGATCGCCAACCGCCTGGCACTGCAACAACAGCAAACGGATAACGAAACCCTGGAATTCATTGCGCATCAGGTGGAAGGCAACCTGCTCGCAGCCCATCAGGAGATTCAAAAACTTGGCCTGCTGTACCCGGCCGGCAAATTGAGCAATGAGGATGTGCGCGCCTCGGTACTGAACGTATCACGCTATGACGCGTTCCAACTCGGTGAAGCGGTGTTGGCCGGCGATGCCGAACGTACCGCCAGGATATTGCAGGGCCTGCAGGACGAAGGTGCACAGCCGGTAGCCGTGATGAATCCGCTGATGTGGGTGCTGCGTCCACTGGTCAGGATCAAGCAGGCAGAAGCACGCGGCGAAAATGTCTCCACTGCCATGCAACAGGCAAAAGTCCGCTACAATCAGCAGGCATTGTTTCAACGCGCACTGGCGCGATTGAGCCTGCGACAATTGCAGGCCGCCCTGTTCAAACTGGCTGAGATAGACAGGACAGCCAAGGGCCTGATCAAAGGCGATGCCTGGCTGGAAATTTCGCGCCTGTGTTTCGGTCTTGCGCGCGTAGCAAAAAGAAGCAGCAGATAGGATGAATATGGATATCAAACAATACATGGCTGGACTGGGTGCCGAAGCACGCAAGGCATCACGCGCCATGGCCAAAGCCTCTACCAACACCAAGAATCTGGCCCTGACCACCATCGCCACGGCCATCCGCCGCGAAAAAGCAACACTCATTGCCGCCAATCACGCTGACCTTGAAAACGCTCGTGCCAATGGACTTGAAGCAGCGATGCTGGACAGGCTGGCCCTGAGCGAAAAATCCATCGCCACCATGGCCGAAGGGCTGGAGCAGATTGCTGCCCTGCCTGACCCCATCGGCGAAATGACGGATTTCAAGTACCGCCCTTCCGGCATTCAGGTCGGCAAAATGCGCGTGCCGCTTGGCGTCATCGGCATCATTTATGAAGCACGGCCCAATGTCACCGTCGATGCCGCCGGGCTTTGCATCAAATCCGGCAACGCCGCGATCCTGCGCGGCGGCTCCGAGGCGATTCAATGCAATCAGGCACTGGCAGCGCTGGTACAGGAAGGCCTGCAGGCTGCCGGGCTGCCTGCCGCGGCGGTGCAGGTGGTAGATACTATCGACCGGGCTGCGGTCGGCGAATTAATCACCATGAAGCAATATGTCGATGTCATCGTGCCGCGCGGCGGCAAGGGGCTGATCGAGCGCATCTCCAACGAGGCACGCATCCCTGTCATCAAGCACCTGGACGGCAATTGCCACGTTTACGTGGACGATGAAGCTGACCTGGAAAAAGCCCTGCGCATCGTCGAGAACTCCAAAACCCAGCGCCTCGGTACCTGCAACACGGCAGAATCCCTGCTGGTTGCACGCAGCATTGCGGCAGTCGCATTGCCAAAACTGGCGAAAATGCTGGCCGCGCATGCAATCGAGATTCGCGGGTGCGAAGAAACGCGCGCGTTGATACCAGCCGCCAAGGCCGCGACTGACGAGGACTATTACACCGAATATCTGGATGCCATCATCTCCTGCAAGGTGGTGAGCGGCATCGATGAGGCGATCGCCCACATCAACCAGTACTCTTCGCAGCATACCGAAGCCATCGTCACCGAGAACTACACCAGGGCACGGCAGTTCCTGCGTGAGGTCGATTCCAGCAGTGTCATGGTGAATGCCTCGACCCGTTTTGCCGATGGTTTTGAATACGGCCTGGGTGCGGAGATCGGCATCTCCACCGACAAACTGCACGCCCGTGGCCCGGTCGGCCTGGAAGGGCTGACCTCGCTCAAATATATCGTGCTGGGCAATGGCGAAGTCCGCAGCTGACCAAACTCGGACCGGCCGGCAGCTGGTCGGTCTGCTGGGCGGCACCTTCGACCCGATCCACTACGGACATCTGCGCATGGCAGAACAACTTGCCGATGCGCTGAAGCTGGACGAGGTACGTTTCATCCCCTCCGCCAATCCGCCACACAGACAGACACCGCAAACATCGGCCACCGACCGTTGTGAGATGGTCAGGCTGGCGATAGCCGGCAACCCTCGTTTTGTGCTGGACGACCGCGAATTGTTGAGGGCCGGCGCATCCTACACGATAGATACCCTGCTTTCACTGCTGGCAGAACTGGGAAACAACACTGCACTCTGCCTGATTCTGGGTAGCGACGCTTTCATCGAGTTTGACAGCTGGCACCGTTGGGAAGCAATCCCCGAACTGTGCCACCTGATACTGGTCGAACGGCCGAACATCCATATCACGGAAGCCCTGCGCCCGGCATTGCAGACACTGTTGCGCGAGCGCTATACCGACCAGCCAGCCGAGCTGGCAGAAAAGACAGCAGGACGCATCATGATTCAACGCATCACTGCACTGGACATTTCAGCAACTGCGATTCGCGAAGACTTCAGAGTGCAGCGCAGCCCCCGATATCTGTTGCCGGATTCCGTAGTAGACTTTATTCAAGGTCATCAGCTCTATCGCTGACATGCTTGAGTAGATCGGAAAACCCAGGAGCCAGAACAACAATGTACAAAGCCCGTCTGCTTTTATATGCCATTCTTGTCAGCAGCATACTCTCCGGCTGCGGCATCAACCCGGTCACCAAAAAACGTGAACTCCAGCTGATTTCCGAGCAAAAGGAAATCGCCATCGGTCAGCAGAACTACGCGCCGGCACGGCAATCACAGGGCGGCGATTACGTCATCGACCCCGAACTGACAGCCTATGTGCAAAGCGTCGGCCAGCGCCTCACTGCCGTATCCGACCGGCCGCTACCTTATGAATTCATCGTCATCAACAACTCCGTACCGAATGCCTGGGCCATGCCCGGCGGCAAGATCGCCTTCAACCGCGGCCTGCTCTATGAACTGAACAGCGAGGCGGAACTGGCCGCAGTCATGGGGCACGAGATCGTACACTCCGCCGCACGCCACGGTGCACAGAACATGGAACGCGGCGTATTGCTGCAGGGTGCCGTCATGGCCATCGGCATCGGCGCGCAGAACAGCGACTACGGCAACCTGATCGTCGGCGGCTCACAATTGGGCGCCCAGCTGATTTCCTCAAAATACGGCCGCGATGCGGAATCGGAATCCGACTATTACGGCATGCTTTACATGAAGAAGGCAGGCTATGACCCGGCGGCGGCTGTCAGCCTGCAGGAAACCTTCGTGCGGCTGAATGAAAGCAAACAAACCAATTTTCTCGAAGGCCTGTTTGCCAGCCATCCGCCTTCCCAGGCCAGGGTCGATGCAAACCGTGAAACACTGGAAGAAGTCGGTGCCGGAGGAGAATGGGGCAAAGAGATTTATGCGCAAAAAGTCGGCAAACTGAAGGCGACTCAGCCTGCCTACAAGGCACATGACGAAGGCGTAGCGGCGCTGAGCAAGGGAGATACGGCCAAGGCCCTGACACTGGCCAAACAGGCGATCGCCATTGAACCACGCGAACCGAGATTCCAGGACCTGCTGGGCGATATCGCACTATCGCAAAAAAAATACGACGAGGCGCTCAAGTACTACGCGGCAGCCATCAAAATGCAACCGGATTATTTCAAGCCGCATATCCAGAGCGGCATCGCGCTCTATAACAGCGGTCGCAAGAAGGAGGCAGAACCCTACTTCAAGCGCAGCATCGAACTGCTGCCGACCGCGCCCGGCCACTATTTCCTCGGTGACCTGGCCGAAGCTCGCGGCGACATGAACGGCGCCATGTCACATTACCAGATGGCGGCCGGTTCCAATTCAGAGATCGGCAAAGCCTCTGCCCAGCGCTTCACGCGTCTGGACCTGCCGCGAAACGCCGGGCGCTACCTGAAAGGGATGGTCCAGGTCGACAATCGCGGCAATCTCTACGCCGTCGTGCAAAACCCGACGTCCATCAGCGTCAGCCGTGTGCAGTTCCGTGTCGTGCGTTTCGACGCAAAATCTGGCCGCGCCGAACAACAGACCAGTTCGCTGCTGCTGAACCGGACACTCGCCAGCAACCAACAGGGCAGCCTGCAGGTGCCAGGCGTACGCTTGAAGTCACAGGACGAACTCAGGCTCTATCGCGTCGTCATCGAAAACGCGCGCGTCGTCGACTAAGGGTTGAGCAGATACCGGCAGATCAGCCGGGTATTTACAGAGGCGGTTGCAGATAATTGGCAGCCTGCCGGAAATCGGCATCTGCCAGACGCGGCACCGTGCCGAGATGCGGGGCCGCGATTCTTTGCCGTAGCGTAGCCAGATTCTCTTCCAGATACGGCATTTCCGCATCGACCACATTGGCGACCCAGCCTGCCAGCGACAAGCCTCTGGACTCGATGGCCGCAACCGTAAGCAAGGCATGGTTGATACAGCCGAGCCGCATGCCGACCACCAGAATCACCGGCAAGCCCAGCTCCGCTGCCAGATCGCCCATGTCCTGCCTGTCGTTCAGCGGTACCAGAAAACCACCAGCCCCCTCCACGACAACCACATCCGCCAGTTCAGCCAGATCTGCAAATGCAGCTTTTATCCTGTCGAGCGAAATCGTGATACCGGCCTGACTGGCGGCGATATGCGGCGCAATCGGCGGTGCGAAGACATAGGGATTCACTGATGCCAGCGGCGCATCCACATTGGCTGCCGCGCGTAACTGCAAGACATCCTCGTTCAGCCATTGGCCATCGGTGAATTCGGCACCGGCAGCTACCGGCTTCATGCCGACCACCCGTCTGCCTGCGGAAGCAAAACCATGGATCAAGGCTGCTGCGATCAACGTCTTGCCGACGCCGGTATCCGTGCCGGTAATGAAATAGCCGCGCTTCATGATGGATTTTGGGATGACCGGGCTCTGGGTTTGAACATGACGGGCGACAGACCATCATCCAGCTGCGGCTTGGCCTCGGGTTTCCAGGCATGGCCATAGACCACTTCAAAGGTTGCCGGCAATTTGCCCGCCCTGCGGAACTGCTCGTAGTTTTCCGTCAGCTGGCGCAGGAAACCCCTGCCCAGCAAGCCACGCGGACGACCATCCGCCGCATTGTGCGCGCCTATGGCCTTGAGGTCGCGCATGACCGCCATGACATCGTCATAGGTCAGCGTGAAATGCTCCACATCCAGCACCGGCGCGCTGAAACCGGCGCGCACGATGGCATCGCCGATATCATGCATATCGATGAAACGGCTGACATGGACGTGTTCCGGGTCGGCGGCAGCAGCCTGACGCAGTTCCTTCAGGGTATCGGGACCGAAAGTGCTGAACATCAGCAGGCCTTCCGGCCGCAATACGCGATGCATCTCGGCAAAAGCGGTATCCAGGTCGTTGCACCACTGGATCGCCAGATTGGACCAGAGCAGATCAACCGACTGCGCTGCCAGCGGCAGTTGTTCGATATCGGCACAGATGCCTGCCGGTCTGCCGAGCCCCAGCAGCCGACGCATCAGGCCTTGCTGCTGGGTAGTCTGCCGGAGCATGCCGAGCGCTATATCTAGCGCGATGATCCGGCTTTGCTTGAAGCGCCTGCCCAGTGCCCGGCTGGCATGGCCAGTACCGCAACCCGCATCCAGTATCAGTTCCGGCGATATCCGGACCAGATCCAGCCGGTCCAGCATGCGCCGCCTGACTTCCGCCTGCAATACAGCGGCGGCGTCATAGGTGCTGGCGGCGCGGTCAAATGAGGCCCTGACTCTGGCCTTGTCGATTTTGTAAACGTCTTGCATCAGGGATTCTGTGGTTCCAGGAATTGCAGCAGCGTCTCGGTAAACTGCTCGGTATGAGAAAGGAAAGGCGCATGCGATGCACCGGCAATCACCCGCAGGCTCGATTGCGGCAGATGTTGCGACATCCAATTGGCGGCCTGTACCGGTGCCAGCGTGTCGCGGTCACCGTGTATCAGCAATGTCGGGGTGTGCAGCAAGGGAATCTCCGGACGCAGGTCATTCTCCAGCAGCATATCGAGCGCATCCTGCAAGGCCGCGACCGAAGGACTGGGGCGCTCGGCGAAACTTTCACGCAACGGCTTGATGATGCTGCGCGTGTCACGCGAACCCATGCATTGCAGCGTAAGGAACTTCAGCATGGTCGATTCGTAATCGACACTGACCTGCAGGGCAAAGTCACGGAACACCTCGGCATTGATGCCATCCTGCCATGCTGTCTTATCAGCCTGGTTAAGCTTGCCGGCCTGATTGACCTTGCCAGCCTGATTGACAAAGCAAGGCGTGCTGCCGACCAGCACCAGGCGTTTTACCCGCTCGGGCTGCATCAGCGCCATGCGCATGCTGATCAGGCCACCCAGCGACCAGCCACAGATATCGGCTTCTGCCGGTAGCGCTTCAAGCAGTCTTGCTGCGACCGTTTCCAGTTCATGCGACGCCATCGGCTGACTCATGCCCATACCGGGCAAATCCACGACATGCAGATAGAAGCGTTTGGACAGACTCTTCACCAGCGGTTGCCAGACAGCACCGTGCATGCCCCAGCCATGAAT
>PHCM01000010.1:0-4917 GCA_002842255.1 Betaproteobacteria bacterium HGW-Betaproteobacteria-2
CGGCAGGCTGTAAAGCATGCCTGCATGACCCATGGCGATGCCGTCGTCCACCGCGATGGTGTTGAATTCCTTGGCGACGCCGCCGGCTTTTTCGATCTCACGGGCGACCAGCTGACCCAGATCCTTCAGGTGCACATGGCCGGGCACGAACTGGGTAAACGAGTTGGCGATGGCGATGATCGGCTTGCTGAAATCGTCGTCCTTCATGCCGGTGGCACGCCAGAGGGCGCGTGCGCCGGCCATGTTGCGGCCGTGGGTAGTGGTGCGGGAACGATAAACTGGCATGGGAAACCTCAAACTTTTTCAAATAACTCTATAATTTTGTTATTTTATCCTATTTACTGGATATCCTATTCCTGTCCATTCAATTCGAGACCATCTTTTCATGCTGACACATCCGCAATTCGACCCGGTCGCCCTGCAACTCGGCCCGATCTCCATCCACTGGTACGGCCTGATGTACCTGATTGCCTTTCTCAGCGTGCTCCTGCTCGGCAAGTATCGGGCAAAACAGCAACCGGCCGCCGGCTGGAAATCCTCGGAAATGGATGACATCCTTTTCTACGGTGCGCTGGGTGTGATCATCGGCGGCCGCCTAGGTTATGTGCTGTTCTACCAGCCCGGCTATTACCTCAGCCATCCGCTGGAGATCGCCTACGTCTGGCAGGGTGGCATGTCCTTCCACGGCGGGTTCCTCGGCGTGCTGGTCGCCATGCTGTTCTATGCGAAAAACACCGGCAAACGCTGGCTGGCGATCATGGATTTCGTCGCGCCGCTGGTGCCGCTAGGCTTGGGTGCCGGCCGCCTCGGCAATTTCATCAACGGCGAACTTTGGGGCCGTACCACGGATGCACCCTGGGGCATGGTGTTTCCGCAGATCGACCATCTGGCACGCCACCCTTCGCAGCTTTACCAGTTCGTGCTGGAAGGTATCGTGCTGTTTGCATTGCTCTGGCTGTATTCGAACAAGCCAAGGCCGGTCGGCGCGGTTTCAGGCCTGTTCCTCATTGGCTACGGCAGCTTCAGGTTCCTGGTCGAATTCACGCGCGAGCCGGACAGCTTCCTCGGGCTGCTGGCGCTGAACCTGAGCATGGGTCAGTGGCTCAGCTTGCCCATGATTGTGGTGGGCATCTGGATGATGCGGCGGGCGCTGTCACACGGAAATGAAGCGCAAAGAAATTAGGCGCGGAGAGAATGCAGCCGTCAATCAGCAGCAGCGATTGACGCCATCCCATTTCTTCTCCTGCCAATAGCTGAAGAACTCCTTGCGGCTAAGCTTGGGCGGTGGGTTGAGCGTAGTAGCGTGCATTGCCTCGTAATGTTCAAGGTAGCGTTCGTAGGCGTCATCGCCGGACAGGCGCCGGACAAAATCACGACAGACGTGCCACCAGTGCATGAGTTTCATGGCCGGACCTCCTTGCCGGATTGACCGCGCAACCGTGCAATACGTTCCTGCGTATTGGGATGCGTGGAGAAATAGTCCAGCCATTGCGTTTCAGCTGTTTCCGCCTCCTCATCCGCGGTCTCCTGTTGCCGGTAGTGCTGCTCCATATTGCTCAGCATATCGGCCAGCGCCGCCGGCGACATGCCGTTTTTCAGCATGGTGGCAGCGGCATAGGCATCCGCCTCCCGCTCGAAATTACGCGTATAGCGTGTATTCAGCAAGGCTGCCGGCGCGGCCGCCAGCAGGCTGCTGACATCGCCCAGATACCAGGTGACAACCGCAGCGACTATCGTACCCTGTACAAACTGACGCAAGGCATGCCGGTGTTCGACATGGCCGATCTCATGCGCCAGCACCCCCAAAATCTGCGCTCGAGCCAGAGCGCTGCCCTGTTGCGATTCATCCGCCAGATGCACCAGCTCATCGGTCAATAATATGGTACCCCCAGGCATGGCAAAGGCATTCGGGCCGATGGCTTCACTTTTGCGAAACACCAGACGGAATTCAGGCATGGCACCGCCCTGCGCCGGTTGCAAGCCCGACAGGGCCTGCGTAATCTCCTGTTGCCGCGCTGGCGGCAACTCGCTCGGTTCCAGCACATACTGATCGAGCATGGCCATGGTCTGCTCATCCATCAGTGCCGGCAAGCTGGCGGGGAGACGTTGCGCGACCACATTGGCAGCCCAGGGCAGACCCCACTGATAAGCTGCTGCGAAAAACACCGCAATCAGCACAAAGGAAGTCAGCGCATAACGCCATTTGCCCTCTAGCCGGGAGACCGTCGAGTGCGGCTGCATGCCCGCCGCCTGCAACATGGCTTCCAGCGCAGCGTGGTCTGCAATCAGACAATAGGCGCCATCATCAAAATGCAGCTGACGCGGCGCATTACCGATCTTTTCGGACAGGCTGGCCTCTGCCACCGGAACGCGACGCTGCAGCTGTTCGCCGCTCAGCCGCCACTCGCCATGCTGCAGCCCCAGCGTAACCGCATGGCGGCGGCTGGTCTGACCGTCAAAATAGCTAGCCTGCAACATAGCCTCGCTTAAAGTCCGATATCGACATCGAATATCTCCGCGGCTTCTTCGCCGAATGCTGCCGCTTCCTGTTCGGCATCGCGGACGAATTCATCCAATGCACCCTGCGGTTCCAGCCACATGTGCTCCAGCCGGTAACGGGCCAGGCGTACGTCGGCAAAGGGCTTGAACAGGCCGAAAGTCAGCAGGATGCCAAGCAGATTGGTCAGCCGTACCCACAGCAGACCACGCGCGCCCAGATTGCTGCCGAAGCGATGGCCGGCAAGTTCTGTATGGCCCCAGACCAGATTCTGCAAGCGCGAAGCAAAATAAGGCCCTATCAGCAAGGAGCCCAACACAAACACCAGAAAAGTCGCCAGCATGAAAATCCCGACCATGGCCGCTTTTGCTTCGTCAGGATCAGCCCCCTGGTTCATCAATTCACTGATCGTGGCGAAACCTCCGCCAAATGCGAGCGCCAACACTGTGAGCAAGCCGAGCATCAGCAACAGGGTCTTGCCATAAAGTGCATAGAAGCTGCCTATGCTGGCAAAGAACTGGAAGTGGCTAGTGCCAAATCGGGCATGTCCATGCTGGAATCTTCTGAGCCGGTGGTGCGCAGATGGCGCCAGCGCGAACAGCGTAAGAAATGCCAGTACCGGCCACAACAGAAATGTCTTGTAGGTTTCCGACAGCTTGGCGGAAAAACCGAAGCGCAGACCGCTGTAGCTGCTGTTGATCGCCCGGAAACGCAGCGATTTGTAGAGTAGCACCGGCATCACCAGCATCAGCGGTATCAGCAATATCAGCCCCCAGATTAGCGACAGTCCGCTGCTGACGTTGTACATGCTGAACAGTATCACGGCCAGCACCCGCCCCTTGAGGATGGCGGTCGGGTCGCCGTGGTAATCGAAATTGGCCTCATTGAGCCAGGTATTGCGATAAAAGTACTGCAAACGCCGGACTTTGGCCCAGGCCGAGTAGATGCCGAAGGTGACGATGGTCAACATGAGGTTGACGATCCAGATCTTGAAATACTCGCTGCCAGTGCCAGTGAAAGAAAATGGCTTTTTATCATTCATATTGTTATAACTCCCTGATTGTTTTTTATTTTTCCCCAGTGTCTTTACGCTAAACCTTCCCCAGTCGGCTTGCTTCATAAGGCGTCTCGCTGACATTCGGCACCGGCTTGCCGGCGAGATGGCGATAACTGACGCGTAGCATGTCAAGAATGACGATCCACAGCACGGCAATGAAGAACATGGTGAGCCAGGCATCGAGTTGCTGATTGAAGATGAGCTGCGGCGCCACTCTGGCCTGCTCCGGCGTCAGCGTACCCGCAGCCAGCTTGGCCGCCATATCATTGGCGGCGGCATAGAAACCGATGCGCACGTCCGGACTGAATATCTTCTGCCAGGCGGCCGTGGTGGTAACCACCACCAGCCAGAGCAATGGCAGACCGGTGACCCAGGCATATTTCAGGCGGCCGCTCTTGACCAGGATGGCAGTACCCACACACAGCGCGATCGCCGCCAGCATCTGGTTGGCGATGCCGAACAGCGGCCAGAGGATATTGACGCCGCCGTTGGGGTCGATGACGCCGATATAGAGGAAGTAGCCCCAACCGGCCACCACCAGCGCACTACTGAAAATGACCGACGGATACCAGGAGGTTTCCCCCAGCCTGCGGGAAAAATTGCCCAGAATATCCTGCAGCATGAAGCGGCCGACGCGGGTACCTGCATCCAGCGTAGTCAGGATGAATACCGCCTCGAACATGATGGCGAAGTGATACCAGAACGACAGCATGCCCTGACCGAAGGCGCTGCTGAAAATGCTGGCCATGCCGACCGCCAGCGAAGGTGCGCCGCCGGTTCTGGCGAACAGCGTGGTTTCGCCCATTTGCCGCGCCAGATCCTCCATCTGCTCGACCGTGACGGCATAGCCCCAGGAGTTGATGGTCGCTACCGCCGTCGCGGCATCGCGGCCGACCACACCAGCCGGGCTGTTGATGGCGAAGAACACACCGGGATCGAGCACCGTTGCGGCGATCATCGCCATGATAGCGACGAAGGATTCAAGCAGCATGCTGCCGTAGCCGATCATGCGGATATCGCGCTCATTGGCCAGCAACTTGGGCGTGGTGCCGGATGAGATCAGCGCATGGAAGCCGGAAATGGCACCGCAGGCCACCGTAATGAAGACAAAGGGGAACAGGGCACCGCCGAAGATCGGGCCGCTACCGTCGACAAACTGGGTCAGCGCCGGCATCTTCACTTCCGGCTGCATGATGATGATGGCGACAGCCAGCAGCATGATGGTGCCCAGTTTCATGAAGGTGGAAAGATAATCGCGCGGAGCCAGCAGCAGCCAGACCGGCAGGATGGCCGCTGCGAAACCGTAGACGATGACGCCGATGGCGAGCGGCAGGCCGTCATGATCGAACAGCGTGCGCAGGCC
>PHCM01000010.1:4937-18887 GCA_002842255.1 Betaproteobacteria bacterium HGW-Betaproteobacteria-2
AACCGCCAGCAACAGCAGCACGATGCCAAGCAGCGAAGCCTCCAGCACGTTGCCGGGGCGGATATTGCGCATGTATAGGCCGACGATGACGGCGATCGGGATGGTGGCCGCCACGGTGGAAGTCGCCCAGGGACTGTGCTTCATGGCATTGACCACCACCAGCCCGAGCACGGCGATGAGGATGATCATGATGGCCAGCGTGCCAATCAGCGCGGCGATACCGCCGATCGGCCCCAGTTCGTCGCGTGCCATCTGGCCGAGGCTGCGACCATTGCGGCGGGTGGACAGGAACAGTGTCACCATGTCCTGCACGGCACCGCCCAGCACTGCCCCGATCAGGATCCAGAGCGTGCCCGGCAGATAACCGAACTGCGCGGCCAGCGTCGGCCCGATCAGCGGCCCGGGACCGGCGATGGCGGCAAAATGGTGGCCGAAGACGATCCAGCGGTTGGTCGGCACGTAGTCGCGACCATTGTTCAGGCGCTCGGCCGGCGTCGCTCGCGTTTCGTCAACCAGCAGCACTTTGGTGGCGATCCACGCGGAATAGAAACGATAGGCGATGGCGTAAACACAGAGAGCGGCGGTAACGAACCACATGGCATTGATGCTCTCGCCACGATTCAGCGCAATCCCCCCGACTGCCCCAGCCCCGATGATGGCAATTGCCAACCAGATAAAGTTTTTCAGTATTTTATTCATGATGAATTTCTGCTCTTAAACAGGCTGCGAATCAGCCAGAAGTATAAAGGAGCGATGGCCTGATTAGGCAAACTGCCAAACAATTGTAAGGTCTGAACCTGATGAAGGACTAATTGACATCTCAACCATCCGAACCGAGGAGACTCTCATGAAACGCTTACTCACTGCATTGGCATTATTCAGCCTGCTTTTTTCCGGCACCGCACTGGCCGAGGCAAGAACCTACTCGCAAGAGGCTTTCGACGCATTACAAAAGGATGGCAAGCCGACTCTGGTCGAAATTCATGCTACCTGGTGTTCGACCTGCCGCGCGCAAGTGCCGATTATTGATGGACTGTTGAAAGAAAAGGAATTTGCGGGCATCACAGCCCTGCGCGTTGATTACGACGACCAGAAAGACATCGTCAGATCATTCAGGGTACAAAGACAAGCCACCCTCATCATATTCAAGGATGGCAAGGAAGTCGGCCGTAGCACCAGCGACACCTCGCGCGAGGGCGTCCGCAAACTGCTGCAAAAAGCGCTGTAAACCAACATGCTCTCCGCCCTCAGCACTTACTTCTTCAGCCTGGTCGCAGGCAGCCTCTCCACGCTATCGCCTTGCGTGCTGCCGCTGATCCCCATCCTGATCACATCGGCACTGAACACGCACAAACTTGGACCTTACGCGCTGGCGGGCGGCCTGGCGCTATCGTTCACCGTCGTTGGCGTATTCCTCGCCACCCTTGGCGCTACATTAGGGCTGGATCAGGAAACCTTCCGCGTGGTTGCGGCAGTCCTCCTGATCGGTTTCGGCATCATATTGCTGTCCTCTGCCCTGCAGGAGCGTTTCGCGGTTGCAGCTTCCGGCTTCAGCAATTCCGGGCAGTCCTTGCTGAACCGGGTCTCCACCGATTCGCTCAGCGGACAATTCATGCTGGGGCTGATTCTGGGCGTGGTCTGGAGCCCCTGTGTCGGCCCGACACTTGGCGCCGCCATCACCCTTGCCAGCCAGGGCGAAAGCCTCTGGCATATCACGCTGGTCATGGCGCTGTTCGGCATCGGCGCCGGCGTTCCCTTGATCCTGCTTGGCCTACTCTCGCGTCAGGCCATGATGCGCTTCCGCGACAAGCTTCTGTTTGCCGGACAGACCGGCAAGAAGGTACTGGGCGCACTGTTGTTGCTAGTCGGCATCATGATCATCATGGGCTGGGACAAACAGCTGGAAAGCCTGGCGCTGGATATATTGCCGGAATGGCTGATCAATCTTTCCGTACGTTTCTAGCTTTACGGCAACAATCAGGATCCAGACTAATGAAAATCATGAGGTCCGAATCATGATTGTGTACAGGGTCACAGACAAACTTCGAGCGCAGAATGCACTCATACGAACAACAACACCATGTTGTTAGTTAATCAACCAACACAAGGAGAGACATCATGTGGACAAAACCAGCTGCTACTGAAATGCGTTTCGGTTTCGAAGTTACGATGTACGTTTGTAACCGTTAATTTCTGACGAAACCGAATTCAAAAAACGGGCGCTTCGGCGCCCGTTTCCATTTCCGCTCATCTCAGCCGCATTCATATGAATGCGCCGCTATTTCAACCTGACACTGCCGATCTTTCCTTCGACGGCAAGATTGGATTTGATCCGGCGTGACGGAATTGCCAGCTCCGCGCTGATACTGCCTGAAACATCCTGATTCGGCTGCACATCGAGATTACCGCGCGCCTTGAGTTGGGGTGCGTCCAGTACAAGCTGGCGATACTGATATACCCCCTGCCTGAGTTGCAATTTTCCGCTGAGCCGGTCGAAGCGGGTCGCATTGCCGCTACCACTGCCGGAAACCATATGATTGGCCAGATCGATGCCATTGAACCTGCCATCCCGCACCTGGAAACTGGCGTCGATCTCGGCGGCTTCTGCGAACCCCTGTCCTTCATCTGCCTGGCTGGTAAAGCTAGCCGTGGCATTGAGCATGCCTTCGACAGCAGCGCTGCTTTTCATGGCAGACAGGACTGCAGGCAACCTGACCTGCTCCAGCTCAAAATTGCCGGATGCGACAGGTTGCGCTGACCAGGCCAGGACACCTGTAGCCTTGAAACTGCCGCCATAGAGCTCGCCTTCCATGCTGCTGAATCGCACCTGATTACCGTCGGCAATGCCCACCGCATTGAAGCTATCGAACCGCAGGCCATTGACCAGCGGCATCTGCCAGTTACTTGCTTGCAGATGGACCCGGTAATTGTCATCCTGTGGCAGCAATTCCAGCGTCAGGTTTTGCTCGACGCCGGACAGCTCAAGCCGGCTGAATGCTCCAGATGCAGAACGATCCAGATTACCATCGAATGCCATCGCACCGAAGCCGGGAACGCTTAACGTGAGATCCTTGAGCGTTATCTGTCCGATTTTCAAATCGTCGTTATCGGCCAGGCTCTCCAGCCACTGCATCTGACGGCGCAGACTTGCCGTATCCACCGTTAATTCTTTGATTTCAATCGACTTCAGGTTTTTCTCTTCATCGAACAGTGTAGACAACTCCGGTACCACCTGCACGGAGCGGATACCAATATCCTTATCCGCTCCCACCGTGATGTCAGAGAGCGCAAGATGCGCCTGCGGGAACAGGGAGACGCGAAGATTTCGCACCGTGACCGGCTCACCGATGGCGGCAGATGCTATTTTCTCGACCGGACCGGCCAGCATGCCGAGATTGACAAAGTGCATCAACCCCAACGCCAGAAGCAGTACCAGCGGCGTATACACAAAAAACACCCTGGCTAACGGCAACAACCACCTGGCCGGCTTCACGCCGGAACGCATAAACTCCTTCTCTGCCCGGGATTGCGCTTTCTCGATGGCCTTCTGCTCAGCCTTCAGCCTGGCCTCTTCCTTGGCTATGGCGCGGGCTTCCGCCTCCGCCTGACGGCGTAATTCTTTCTCTTCCTGCGCCTTGCGTTTGGCTTCCTCTTTGGCCAAACGTTCGGCCTCCTGCCTGGCGGCCTTTTCAGCCTTGGCGCGGGCAACTTCCTCCGCTTTTTGACGAGCCTCCTCGGCCTTGCGGGCTTCGCGCTCGGCGACTTCCTGCGCTTTACGTTCAGCTTCACGCACCTTACGTTCGGCTTCCTGTGCTTTACGTTCGGCTTCCTGCTTGGCCGCTTCTTCAGCCTGAGCACGAGCTACCGCTTCCGCCTTCTGGCGCGCCGCTTCCTCTTCCTGCGCCTTACGTTCGGCCTCACGCGCCTTGCGCTCCGCCTCCAGCCTGGCCTGCTCTGCTGCTTGCTGCCTGACCCTCTCCTCGGCTTCTATGCGCGCAACCTCTTCAGCCTGAAGACGCGCCGCTTCCTCCTCTCGCGCCCTGCGTTCCTCTTCTTCACGCGCTTTACGTTCAGCTTCTTCTTGAGCGCGACGTTCCGCTTCCAGTCTGGCAGCCTCTTCCTCGCGGGCACGCGCTTCAGCGGCAGCCTTGCGGCGCGCGGCCTTCTCTTCGCGTGCCTTGCGTTTTTCTTCCTCACGGGCGATGCGTTCGGCTTCCTGTTTCGCAGCTTTCTCGGCCTGAGCGCGCTGCTTCGCCTCCGCTTCCTGACGCGCCGCCTCCTCTTCGCGAGCACGCCGTTCTGCCTGTTCGAGCGCCTCCTGCTCGGCTTTCAGTCTGGCGGCCTCAGCCACCCGCAAACGTTCTGCATCTTCCTCTCGCGCCTTGCGCTCTGCTTCAGCCCGAGCTTTTTCCCTCGCCGCTTCTTCTTTCCGGTTGGCTTCTTCCTGCGCCTTGCGCTCGGCCTCCAGCCTTGCTTCCAGCTCGGCAACCTCTTCGGCAGAAGGTGTCGTGACTGCAGCCTCGTGAGTAACTTCCGGCTCAGGCTCGCTGGTTGGCTGGGTGTCCGCTGCAGGCTGTGAATTCGAGTTCAGCGCAATAAAATCCTCAACACTGAGCTCATCTACCACCATGCTGGTCCGATAATCGAAATCATCGCCCAGATCCCACTCCCGGCTGTTCAATAACCTGATGTAGCCATCACGCTCGAGCTCGTCGAGCAGACTCTGGAATTCATTTTCAGACAACTTGTCCAGTTGCGCAAAAATGGCAGGCGTTTCAATCTTGCTGTCGATCAGGGAAAGTATCTTGAGGGCATCGGCAGATAAATCGCGACTCTTGGACGACTGAGCTCGCGCACCTTTTCCGGTCTTGCTGTAAATTTTTGCAGTCAGGGCCATATGGGGTTCACCTGAAACTAATATTCGGAAACAGCGTTTGCCGCCTCCCAGGATTCATGATCCGACATGCCGGCGAGGATTTCGTCGCCAAACACATGTATCACTACACTGCATTTTTCCAGCAGTCGTACCACAATGCAAACTGATGCCTGTCATTCTGACTGAAGAACATCACTGCCTGTTCAAATATACGCTACTGGCTGCGCTTGCCAAGGGTGCTACTTCAACGCCAGCCTGGCAAGCGTTCTTTCCCGCACAACTTTCAAAAGCCCGGCGTCCTCTACCAGCGACTCGCCATAAGAAGGAATCAGCGCTTTCAGTTTATCCTGCCAGGCCGCAGATGCCACACGGGCTGCAAAGCATCGCTGCAACACGTCCAGCATGGCCTGCACGGATACCGAAGCACCGGGCGAAGCACCAAGCAATGCCGCCAGTGAACCATCTGCGGCAGCGACGATCTCGGTGCCGAACTCCAGCTTGCCGCCTTTTTCATCGCAGCCCTTGATGATCTGCACACGCTTGCCGGCCGCTGCCAGTTCCCAATCCTCGGAACGCGCCAGCGGATAGAACTTGCGCAACGACGCCATGCGCTCCTCGTGGCTTTGCAGCGCCTCGCGGATCAGGTATTGGGTCAGATCCATGTTATGGCGGGCAACACCGAGCAGCGATTTGAGATTGCTGGCCTTGACCGATTTCGGCAGATCGAGATAGGAACCCTGCTTGAGGAACTTGCTGGTGAAGCCGGCATACGGCCCGAACAACAGAGCCGGCTGGCCATTGATATAACGCGTATCCAGATGCGGCACCGACATCGGCGGCGCCCCGATCGGTGCCTTGCCGTAGACCTTGGCACGATGCTGGCGAACGATTTCCGGGTTCCTGCACACCAGCCACTGGCCGCTGACCGGGAAGCCGCCATAGCCGCGGCCTTCCTTAATGCCCGATTTCTGCAGCAAGGGCAGCGCCGCGCCGCCCGCCCCCAGAAAGACGAATGCCGCATCCAGCCGCTGCAGCTGGCCATTGGCGGTCCCCCGCACTTCGACCTGCCAGCGCTTGTCCGTCTTTCTTTTCAGGTTTTCCACTTCATGTCCGCACAGCAGGCGGAAGTTAGCCTGCTGCTGCAAGGCGGATACTAGTTGCCGCGTTAGCGCGCCGAAATCGACATCAGTGCCATAGGCCACGCGCGTCGCCGCAACCGGCTGAGTCATGGATTGGGCTATGGGCCGCTGTTGCATTACCAACGGCATCCATTCAGCGATGACGGCAGGGTCTTCACTGTATTCCATATCGGCAAACAGATGATGACGGCTCAACTGTGCATGACGCTCCCTGAGAAAAGCAACGTCCTTTTCGCCCCAGACGAAGCTCTCATGTGGCGTGGCATTGATGAAGGATTTTGGCGAGGACAGGACGCCCTGCTCGACCAGGCTCGACCAGAACTGTAGCGAGACTTCAAAAGCCGCATTGATGCTGAGCGCGCGCGGGATGCTGACACTGCCGTCGGCCGCCTGTGGCGTGTAATTCAGCTCACAATATCCGGCATGACCGGTGCCGGCATTGTTCCAGGCATCGCTGCTCTCGGTCGCCACCGCCTCCTGCTTTTCCACCAGCACGATCTGCAATGACGGATCCAGCTGACTGAGCAAAGTCGCCAGTGTTGCGCTCATGATGCCGCCGCCGACCAGCAGCACATCGACCTTGTCATTCACCCCGAATTGTTGCGTGGATTTCATATTTCCGTCATTCATCTGTTCTAAGAAATTAATATCTGTCTGTATAAAGCCCACCTATATTAGGTGCCGTAACGTGTTCTGTAAATTCGCTTGATGCACCGGGTGAACCCGTGACCGGACAAATCGTCATACAGTCATCTTTTATCTTCAGGAGACATCATGCCACGCCCAGCCAACTCTCATTCATGGCAGACACTATTCAGCCCGCTGCTACTCTGTTTCGGCCTGTTACTGCACATGCCCGCCCATGCCGGACAGAGTTTCGCGGCAGACCCCGGCAAGGTTCAGCTAAAACCACTGGTTGAGAACCTGAAAGACCCCTGGAGCATGGCCTTTCTGCCCGATGGCAGACTGCTGGTCACGGAAAAATCCGGCAAGCTGCGCCTGGTGGAGAACGACAAACTGCTGCCGCAAGCAATCGGCGGTGTACCGGCAGTGGTCGATCGCGGCCAGGGTGGCCTGCTCGACATCGCCTTGCATCCGCAATATGCGGAAAACGGCTGGCTCTACCTGAGCTATTCCGCCAAGGGCGAGGGTGGCAGCGGCACCGAAGTCATGCGCGCCAAACTCAAGGGCATGCAACTGACCGATAGCGAAGTGATCTTCCGTCAGGCACCCAAGATCAACAGCAACAAGCATTTCGGTTCGCGCCTCGTCTTCGACCGCGAAGGCTTCCTCTACATTACCCTCGGTGACCGCGGTGAGATGGAACGGGCACAGGACCTCGCCCAGCACATCGGCAAGGTGATCCGCCTGCATGACGACGGTCGCGTGCCGCAGGACAATCCGTTCGCCGCCAACCCTGACGCGCTGCCGGAGATCTACAGCTACGGTCATCGCAACGTGCAGGGCGCCGCACTCAACCCGTTCAGCGGCAAGCTATGGACCCATGAGCACGGCCCGCAGGGCGGCGACGAGATCAACATCGTGCAGGCCGGCACCAACTTCGGCTGGCCGGTAATCACCTACGGCGTCAATTACTTCACCGGCACCAAAATCGGCGAAGGCACCAAAAAGCCGGGCATGGCGCAACCTCTTTATAAATGGGTGCCTTCCATCGCCCCTTCCGGCATGGTCTTTTATACCGGCGATGCCTATCCCGGCTGGAAAAACCACCTATTCGTCGGCTCGCTCAAGTTCCAGACCCTGGTCAAGCTGACCCTGGACGGCGACAAGGTGGTCAAGGAGGAACGCCTGTTCGAAAACCTCGGTCGTGTGCGTGATGTACGTCAGGGGCCGGATGGCCTGCTCTACCTGCTGGCAGGCAACAAGCTGTTGAAATTGGAACCAGCACCTCGCTGACACTGTTCTCCAACCCGATTCAGCCCATCCCGGACCGGAATTCGCCCGCTGTTTGATTCATTGGTTTGGTGCATATGCACCTTTCTTGTGCAACAAACAGCGGGCATACCCTTGTTCCTCATCTATTCCTCCTGCCGCAATCCAGCCATTCCCTTCAAACACTTATGCTAATTTTTCAGCAATTGGCACGGCAGTTGCTTTATGCTGACTGAGTCACATGTTTTCAGGTCGGCCATGCTCCGAGTCATGCTAGTTGATAATCACTTGGAGCGGACAGCTCCGCTGAAGCAGTCGCTCACCGAAGCAGGCTGCGAGGTGATCGCGCACTTGAGCGATACAGCCAACCTGGATGAAGCGGTCAGCAAGCTGCAGCCGGACATCGTCATCATCGACACGGACTCGCCCAGCCGCGACACGCTGGAGCACCTGATCGTAATGAGCCAGAACGCGCCGCGACCGATTGTGATGTTTACGCATGATGGCGATACCGAAAAGATCCGGTCAGCCACACGTGCCGGAGTCAGTGCCTATGTCGTTGGTAGCTTGACCAACGAGAAGCTGAAGCCGGTGATGGATGCGGCGATTGCACGGTTTGAAGAATTCAAGGCTTTGCGTGCCGAGCTGAATGAGGCCAACCTCAAGCTCAGCGAACGCAAGGTGGTAGAAAAAGCCAAGGGTCTGCTGATGAAGCAGCGCGGTATCGACGAAGATGCTGCCTATACGCTGCTGCGGAACATGGCGATGAAACAGAACATACGTTTGGCCACGCTGGCCGAACAGGTGGTGCAGGCAGCAAAGTTGCTGCTCTGAAAAATGAATGGATGTTGAGACCCAACGGCGGGTAGCAATATCGGAAGTTTGAATCAACAGTTGGATCAGCAGCCGGATACGGCTCAGGCAGTACAAGGTTTTTGAAATGGCAACACCGGGTCAATGATGACCCACCGGACAAAGGCGTCCTTGCTTGCGGAATACATTCCGCCTGCAGGACGCCTTTTTTATTTGGATTTTTTGCATATGAATCAACCGTCAGGAGAATCAAATGAGCAAAGATAACACTCTGTCGCCAGCCACGCTTGCAAATGAAACAGACCCGATAGACAACGGCCGCCGCAATTTTTTCCGTGCCAGCGCCGGGGTCATGGGTGCCTCAGCGCTGATGGGCATGGTGCCGGAGAAAATCCGCAACAATGCCTGGGCCGCAGGCAGTGATGAACCGGAAATCAAGGAGGTCAAGATCGGCTTCATCCCGCTGACCGACTGTGCACCGATCGTGGTCGCGGCACAGATGGGTTTCGACAAGAAATACGGCATCAAGATCACACCGACCAAAGAAGCCTCCTGGGCTGGGGTGCGCGACAAACTGGTCAACGGCGAGCTACAGGGCGCCCATATTCTCTACGGCATGATGTATGGCGTACAACTCGGTATCGGCGGCCAGCAAAAGGACATGGCCGTATTGATGTCGCTCAACAACAACGGCCAGGGCATCACACTCGCCAATCAGCTGAAGGAAAAGGGCGTTACCAGCGGCCCGACGCTGAAGCGTCTGCTGGATAACGAAAACCGCGATTACACCTTCGCCCAGACTTTCCCCACCGGCACTCACGCCATGTGGCTCTATTACTGGCTCGCAACCTACGGCATCAATCCGTTCAAGGACGTCAAGACCATCGTCGTGCCTCCACCGCAAATGGTCGCCAACATGCGTATCGGCAACATGGATGGCTTCTGCGTGGGCGAGCCCTGGAACGCCCGTGCCATCCACGACAAGATCGGCTTCTCGGTCGCCACCAGCCAGGATATCTGGACCGATCACCCGGAAAAGGTACTGGGCTGCACCGCCGAGTTCGTCACCAAGAACCCCAACACCGCGCGCGCCATGATCATGGCGGTGCTGGAAGCCTGCCGTTACATCGATGCGACGGAAAACCGCTCCAAGGTCGCCAAACTGATCGCCGGCAAAGCCTATGTCAATGCGCCGGAAGCCGTCATTGAAGGCCGCTTTGTCGGCAACTACGAGAACGGTCTCGGCAAATCCTGGCAGGACCCGAACTACATGAAGTTCTTCAACGACGGCAGCGTGCCCTTCCCCTACCTGTCCGACGGCATGTGGTTCATGACCCAGCACAAGCGCTGGGGGCTGCTCAAGTCCGACCCGGACTATCTGGCCGTGGCCAAGCAAGTCAACCGCATCGACCTTTACACCGAAGCTGCCAAGGCGCTCGGCATTGCCGTGCCCAAGGATGTCATGCGCAGCAGCAAGCTGATCGATGGCGTGGTGTGGGATGGCAAAGACCCGAAAGCCTACGCCAACGGCTTCAAGATCAAGGCATAACCCGGGAGAACCGTCATGAGCGTCATCACCCTGCAACGAAAGAACCTGGAAACCGACATGAGTCACGAAACCAGCCCTGCCCAACCGGCAAAGGCAGCGCCAGCCCCGGTCACGATGGCAGCCGATTCGGCTGCCATCGCAATCCATGACAAGGCTATCAATGAAAGAGCGGCGAAGAACCGGCAACTGATCAGCGCCTTTTTCCAATGGCTGTTGCCACCGCTTTTCGGCCTCATGCTATTCACGGCCATCTGGGCCCTGATCTCCTACCAGTCGGAAGGGCTGCCCGGCCCGATTCCGACCTGGCATGCCGCCGTCACACTGTTCAGCGATCCGTTCTACAACAACGGGCCGAATGACATGGGCATCGGCTGGAACATCCTAAACTCGCTGGAACGCGTCGGCCTCGGCTTCGGTATGGCGGCCATCCTCGGCATCCCGCTCGGCTTCATCATCGGCCGTTTTGCCTTCGCCTCCAGAATGGCAGCGCCCATCATCGGCATGCTGCGCCCGGTTTCGCCACTGGCCTGGCTACCAATCGGCCTGCTGGTATTCAAGGCTGCCGACCCGGCTGCCATCTGGGTGATCTTCATCTCGGCCATCTGGCCGATGATCATCAATACTGCGGTCGGTGTCAGCAAGGTACCGGAGGACTACATGAACGTCGCCCGCGTGCTCAAGCTTTCCGAATGGAAGATCGCCACCCGCATCCTGTTCCCCTTTGTGCTGCCTTACATGATGACCGGCGTACGCCTGTCGATCGGGGTGGCCTGGCTGGTGATCGTCGCGGCAGAAATGTTGACCGGCGGTGTCGGTATCGGCTTCTGGGTCTGGGATGAATGGAACAACCTCAACGTGGAGCACATCATCATCGCGATTTTCGTCGTCGGCATCGTCGGGCTGCTGCTCGAACAGATGCTGATCATGATCGCCAGACGCTTCAGCTACGAATGATGGCAAAACGGACGGACAAAGGAAAACCCGAAAGGAAAATCATGGAAAAGATCATTCAGGGAAAATACGTGCAACTGGAAAACGTCAACATGACGTTCGTCACCAGGAAGGGCACGTTCGAGGCCCTGCGCGGCATCGACCTCAACATCCGCGAAGGTGAGTTCATCTCGGTCATCGGCCACTCGGGCTGCGGCAAATCGACGGTGCTCAACCTGATTGCCGGTCTGTTGCAACCCACCAGCGGCCTGCTGTTCTGCGCCGGCCGCGAGATCGCCGGCCCGGGTCCGGACCGTGCGGTGGTATTCCAGAACCACTCCTTGCTGCCCTGGCTTACCTGCCATGAAAACGTCTATCTGGCCGTAGAGCGAGTGTTCGGCAAGAACGAAAACAAAACACAGTTGCGTGCCAGGACCAAGGCTGCACTGGAACTGGTAGGGCTCGGTCACGCAGCGGATAAACGCCCCAACGAGATCTCCGGCGGCATGAAGCAGCGCGTCGGTATCGCCCGCGCACTGGCGATGGAACCCAAGGTGCTATTGCTGGATGAACCGTTTGGCGCACTGGACGCGCTCACCCGCGCCCATCTGCAAGACGAGTTGATGAGCATCATGGCCAAATCCGGCTGTACTGCGGTGATGGTGACGCACGATGTAGACGAGGCAGTGCTGCTGTCCGACCGCATCGTCATGATGACCAATGGCCCGGCCGCAACGATTGGAGAAATACTTCCGGTTGCCTTGCCGCGCCCAAGGAAACGGTTGGAATTGGCAGAAAACGCCGAGTACAACCATTTGCGTAGTGAAGTATTGAAGTTCTTGTATGAACGTCACGCGAAGAAAGCTGCGTAAGTCCATGCAAACATCGGAAACAGCAAGCATCCGCAATACAGATGCAAAGAAAAAGGGACACGCCGGTCAGGGCGCGTCCCTCCATGCCCTGGATGTGATGAACACCCAAAACACTTTGTCACCCTTCTCGCTAAAAAAGGAGCAACACATGCAAACTAATATGAGATTCAAGATGCGTCAAGTCACTTTAAGCCTGCTGCTAGGACTCAGCGTTACATCGCTGAGCGCTGCCGCGGAAGAAGCACTACCCGACTACACCCTGCTGGATGCGATCAAGGGCGGCAAGCCCATGACCAACTTCCGCCTGCGTTATGAGCATGTGGATCAGGACGGCAAGCCGGAAAATGCGCGCGCGCTGACGCTACGCAGCCTGGTCGGCTGGCAGACCGCACCTTTCCATAATTTCAGCGTCGGCGTGCAGATCATCAATGTCGCCGAACTGGAGAACCGCTATGACGACCGCCGGCTGGGTGACCCGGAAAAAGGCATGGGCGATTACCCGGTCGTCGTCGATCCGCACGATACCGACATCAACCAGCTCTATGTGGACTGGACCGGCATCAAGAACACCCGCTTCCGCCTTGGCCGCCAGCAGATCAACCTGGATAACGTGCGTTTCATCGGCGATATCGGCTTCCGCCAAGTCATGCAAGTGTTCGATGGTTACTCCATGCTGAACAAGAGCCTGCCGAACACCGAGATTTATCTGGCACATCTGGAACGCGTCAAGCAGATCAGCACCCGCCTGCAGGAAGGCGAACTGGAGATCGTCAACGCCAAATACCGCCTCTCGCCCTCTGAATCCGTCACCGGCTACGGCTATTTCTCCAACTTCGAGACGCCCACCATGGCCAAGACCAGCGTGCTCGGCCCGGGCACCGACCAGTCGAACAAGACCCTCGGTTTGCGCCTCGACGGCAGCCGCAAGATCAATGACGACTGGCGCTGGCTCTATACCGCCGAATACGCCAAACAGACCGACTATTCCGATGGCGATGACCGCATCGATGCGCATTATGGACGCGCAGGTATCGGTGCCGGTTACAAAGCCTGGTTCGCCCGTATCGATCATGAAAGTCTGTCCAGCAACGACAGCGAATATGCCTTCCAGACCCCGTTCGGCACCAACCACCTGTTCCAGGGCTGGGCCGACCACTTCCTGATTACACCGGCACAAGGCATCAAGGACACCTTCATCACCGTCGGTGGCAAGCCACTGCCCGCTCTGACCCTGCATGCCGAGTACCACTTCATCAATGCGGATGAGGATTTCGCCAAATTCGGCGGCGGTTTTGGTGACAAGTTCGGCAAGGAGTTAGACCTCGCCGCCACCTGGAGCGTCAACAGCAAGTTCCTGGTCAAGGCCGAGTACGCCAACTTCAAGGAAGACGACCGTGTCGCCAACCCGCTTGGCCGCAAGACCGACATCGAGAAGGTCTGGCTGACAGCGATGTACACGTTCTAGGCATGACAAAAGCAATATTTTAAGGAGCAGCATCCGTATCCCAAGGTACGGATGCCTTGCATTTCAGAAATTGAACAGGACGGATTTTGCAATGACAGTTGCCACAAGGTTCAGAAGCCAGCAAGCAGATAGCAAGCAAATCAGCGCTGAGGTTTTCAACACGCTGATCAATCTTGCCGGCAGGCAGCGGATGTTGTCTCAACGCATCATTCTCAATGCCATCCTGGCTTCACAGGGACATGAAGCTGCAATCGATGTCGCCCGCCAGGCGCTGGCACTATTTGAAGCATCGCATCAGGATCTGGTAATAGGCGACCAGAAGCTGCCGGGCATTTTTTTTGATGCGCTCGACGACATCTATTACGGCAGTACGCAAGCAGATAAAAAAATACATGCTTTCATTCATGAAGCAA
>PHCM01000275.1 GCA_002842255.1 Betaproteobacteria bacterium HGW-Betaproteobacteria-2
TGATCCAGGCGCAATCCGCCCAGGTTTTGTGGAATCTCGAGAGTGATAGGAGTGGTTTGTGTCATCGGTTATAATCAGTGCCAATCAATTGGTCTTGCAGATGGATGTTACTAAATGAAGCATAGTTTAGCGGTAATTACAGCGCTTATCTTTACAATATTGCTCGGCGGTTGCAGCATTTTCGGTGCGCCAACCGTGCTGGACGAGACCAAGGGCTGGAATCTGGAACGCCTCTACAGCGAAGCTGAAACCAAGATGCGCGAACGCGACTGGGACAAAGCCATCAGCTATTACCAGATCCTGGAATCACGCTACCCACACGGCCGCCATGCCATGCAGGCACAACTTGAAGTCGCCTACGCCTACTTCAAGAAAAACGAACCGGTGCTCTGTATTGCAGCCGCCGACCGCTTTATCAAGATGCACCCCAACCATCCGAACATCGACTATGCGTATTACCTGAAAGGTATCGCCACCTTCAATGACCGCGGAATTGTCGAAAAACTCACCCGTCAGGGTGTCAGCGACCGCGATCCAAAATCGCTGCGTGCCTCATTCTTTGCACTGAAGGAACTGGTTACCCGCTATCCGGAAAGCCGATACGCCAAGGACGCGACACTGCGCATGACCTACCTGGTCAATCAGCTGGCCGATCACGAGCTGCACGTGGCGCGCTACTACATGAAACGCAAGGCCTATGTTGCCGCCCTCAATCGTGCCCAGTTCGTCATCGAGAACTATCCGGACTCAACTGCCAAGGAAGAAGCCCTGGTCATCATGATCAGCGCCTATGATCTGCTGGAAATGGAAGACCTGAAGCAGGACAGCCTGCGGGTATTGCAAGCCAACTTCCCCGAAAGTGAAATGCTTGGCACAGGCGTGCCAAAAGACGAGCGTGTCTGGTGGAAATTCTGGGAGAGTCTGTACTCCAAGTAATCGCTGCAGTTTCAGGCCAATTCAAGCCTGTTCAGACCAATACTTGATGAAACTGATACCGAAGTGGCGGCTATGCCGCCTGTCCTGCGACTTCCTTACCTGCCCTGCTTGCGCTTCTTTTCTTCCGCGTCTTTCTTTGCCTTCAGCGTCGCACGTTCGGCAACTTTACGTCTGCGCATACTGACGATACCCTCGCCGCTCTTGGGCTTCTCAGCTTCTGCATAAGGATTGTTACCCTGTTTGAACTGCACGCGCAACGGCGTACCTGACAAGCGGAAGACCTTGCGGAAGACACCTTCCAGGAAACGTTTGTAGCTATCCTTGATACCTTCCACATGATTACCGTGGATTACCACAATAGGCGGATTGCTGCCGCCTTGGTGCGCATAGCGTAACTTGGGCCGTATACCCTTGCTGATAGGCGGCTGGTGCTGCGTCGTGGCATCAATTAGCACACGCGTCAGCTGCGGCGTCGACAGTTTCGCCATGGCAGCCTTATAGGCCTCATCCACCGACACAAACAACTCCGGCAGGCCTTTTTTCCTCAAGGCCGAAATATAGTGGAATTTGGCGAAATCGAGGAATTTGAGTTTGCGGTCGATTTCACGCTTGACCCAGTCCCGCCCATCTTCCTTCAGGCCATCCCACTTGTTGATCGCCACCACCAGCGCCCTGCCGCTATCCAGAATGTAGGCCGCGACGTGCGCATCCTGCTCGGTAATACCTTCCTGCGCATCCACCACCAGAATGGCCACATTGGCCTCTTCGATCGCCTGCATGGTCTTGACCACGGAGAACTTCTCGATCGACTCAAACACCTTGCCGCGCTTACGCACACCGGCGGTGTCGATGATCTTGTAATGCTTTTCACCTCGCTGCAAATCGATCTCAATGGAGTCACGTGTCGTACCAGGCTGGTCAAAGGCAATCACACGTTCCTCCCCCAGCAAGGCGTTTACCAGCGTCGACTTCCCTACATTCGGCCGACCTACAATCGCAATCCTGGGGATTCTGTTGACATCGGCATCCTCCTCCTGCTCCGGTTCTGGAAAAGGCTCCAGCGCCAGTTCGACCAGATCCTTCACCCCTTCGCCATGGGCAGAAGAGACCGCGAGCGGATCGCCC
>PHCM01000011.1 GCA_002842255.1 Betaproteobacteria bacterium HGW-Betaproteobacteria-2
GACCCGCATGACCGAGCTGGTGAAAGCACTGAGTGAGCTCGGCGTTTGGGTCAGGCTGCATTATGTTTATCCATATCCGCATGTCGATGAAGTCATTCCGCTGATGGCGGACGGTTTGGTGCTGCCGTATCTGGATGTGCCGTTTCAACATGCCAGCCCACGCATACTCAAGGCCATGAAGCGCCCGGCAAGCAGTGAGAACAATCAGGCACGTATCAAAGCCTGGCGCGAGATTTGTCCTGATATCGCGATCCGTAGTACCTTCATAGCCGGCTTCCCCGGTGAAACTGAAGAGGATTTTCAGCAACTGCTGGATTTCCTTGAGGAGGCACAACTGGATCGCGTTGGCTGTTTTGCCTATTCTGCAGTGGATGGTGCTGCCGCTAATGCATTGCCGGACCAGGTGCCGGAGGAGGTCAAGCAGGAACGTCTTGCCCGTTTCATGGAGTTACAGGAGGCGATCAGTGCCGCGAAGCTGAATCAGAAGATTGGTCGTATCGAAACTGTATTAGTTGATGAGGTAAACGGCGATCAGGCGATCGCCCGCACCATGGCGGATGCGCCGGAGATCGATGGTGTGGTCTATCTGGCGGATGCAGAAGGTTTGCAGGCTGGCGATCTGGTTGAAGTACAGATCACCGATGCGGATGGCCATGATCTGTGGGCTGTCCCGCCTCAGTTCTAGTGGTATAAGCCCTTCAGGTCGCCTGCTTGAGTTGTGTGTCAGGCAGCCGCTTGAGCAATGTCCGCGTTTTCGGAGATTGCTGCAAAGAGCTCAGGTTTAGGCTTTTCGCTATCTGCCCGATCTTCGATAAAATCCAGTGTATAAGGGCAGCGTAGAGGTTTTCGGCTGACTTTCTTCTTTTTGGCACTGGCTACTTGAGTATTGATGTAGGGCGTCTGGCTGATACGAACATAGCCGGCGCTTTCCAGCTTTTGCGCAGTGGTTTCAAACAGGCTGAGGGGATTGTCGATATTCTGCAGGGTGACGATGCTCTTGCTGACCTTTACCACGTTGTACATCACGAATTTGTTGGAGTTTTGTTTGCCGTAAATCTCACCTGTGAGAATATCCACGTGCACTCCTTTTCATCAAAATCATATTGATATCATAGCGATATCAATGATTTTTAACAAGCTTTTTAACTCCGGCGCTTAATCTTGATCGGTTGCTTGCAGTGCAAGCAGATGCTGGTCATGTTCTGTCTCTGATGAATTCAAGCAGATCCTGCATATTCATTGGCTTGCCGAGCAGGTAGCCTTGCATCTGATCGCAACCGATGGCGGCCAGAAAACTCCTCTGGCTTTCGGTTTCCACACCTTCGGCAATGACTTCCAGACCAAGATTTTTGCCCAAGGCCACAATGGCTCTCAATATTGCCTGGTTTGTTATATCGTCTTCGAGGTTCTTGACGAAGCTCTGATCAATCTTGAGATGGTCGATCGGAAAGTTTTTCAGATAACTCATGCTGGAATAACCTGTACCGAAATCATCAATCGCGAGTTTGATGCCGAGCGACTTGAGGCGTTTCAGAATGTCGATGAATTTGGACGGTTGGCGGACTATGGTGCCTTCCGTAATTTCCAGTTCAATCAGAAACGGATTGAGCTTCGATCGTGAGATGACCTTCTCTATGATTTCAGGCAGGTCTGGCCTGTAAAACTGTCGTGGGGAAATGTTGATGGCGATTGGCAGGATTCGACCGGTTTGCTGATGCAGGTAGACCGATTGCCGACAGGCTTCTTCCAGCACCCATTCGCCGATTTGTTCGATCAGTACGCTCTCTTCAGCAATTGGAATGAATATTTTTGGCGAGATCATGCCCTGTATCGAACTGTGCCAACGTAACAGAGCCTCGAGACCGGTGATTTTTCCTGAATGGATAGACATCTTGGGTTGAAAGTACAACTCGAACTCGTTGTTTTTGATGGCATGACGCAAGTGATATTCCAGTTCGAGGCGCTCCAGCAGCATGGCATTCAATTCTCGCGTATAAAACTGGAAATTGTTTTTGCCGGCCTGTTTCGCCTTGTACATGGCATTGTCAGCATGTTTTAGCAGGGTGTCGATGTCATGTCCATCCTGCGGGTACATGCTGATACCCAAGCTACAGGTCACGACGAATTCCCTTGGTTCTATATAACAGGGCTGCGATACCGTGCTCAGGATACGTTGCAGGGTGTGGCTCAGTGTTTCGACGCCATGCAGGTCGGGCAGCAACAGCACGAATTCGTCCCCGCCGGGGCGGGCGACAGTGTCGCTGTCTCGGATGCAGCTGGAAAGGCGTTCTGCCATGGAGATCAGTAATTGATCGCCAACGTGATGTCCCATGCTGTCGTTGATGTCCTTGAATTGATCCAGATCGACGAAGACGACGGCTAACTGGCTTTGGGATCTTTCTGCATTGAGGATCGCTTGGTGCAGGCGGTCCTTGAGCAAGGTGCGGTTCGGCAAGCCTGTAAGATCGTCATGTGTTGCCTGATATTCAATGATGGCCGAATTTTCCTTGCGTTCGGTGATGTCCTCGACAGTTCCTTCGTAATAGAGCAGGTTGCCGTGAGAATCTTTCACTGACCGTGCATTCTCGGAAATCCAGATAACGCTGCCATCACGACGATATACTTGCGATTCGAAGTTGGTGACACGTCCTCTCAGTTTCATTAACTCGGAAAATTCCTTGCGTTTGTTCCTGTCGACATAGAGCTGATTTTCAATATCATTGAGATTGCTGATTAATTCATTGGGTGTCGAGTAACCATATAGCCTGGCAAGGGCAGGGTTGGCGCTCAGGTATCGGCCACCTTCCGTGGTCTGGAAAATCCCTTCCACGGTATTCTCAAAAATACTGCGATAGCGTTTCTCGGCTTCCAGTATGGCCTGTTCACTCTGTTTCCTTACGGTAATGTCCTGGATAAATCCTTCCACTGCTTCTACATCACCGTTGTGATTGGAGATGCCTTTTCCGCGTTCCGATACCCAGCGTACTTCTCCGACGCTATTGATAATACGGTATTCAATGTCGAACGACTGATTAAGACTGATGGCGTCAAGAATTGAGTCTCGAACATGCTGACGATCGTCGGCAAAAGTGATTTCTTCGTAGCTGATGAGTCCATGCTGCAACAAATCTTCCGGCTGATAACCGGTGAGGGCGAGGCACCCTTCACTGATGTAAAGCATGGTCCATCTTGTATCCAGCAGACAGCAATAGGCCATGCCATCAAGATTGTGCAACAGGGAGTTGAGTATGTGTTCTCTGTTCTCTAGCCAGTCACGAATGAAGTGACTGGCCTCATCTGGATACTGCTTCTGTTTCTGAATTCTGAGCATTAATTCAAATCGTTTCTCTGGAGGTTGGTTTTTGTCGCCAACGACACGAAGCAATCATCAAGCCAGATTTTTGTATGTAAATTAATATGATATAAAACAGACAGATAATTTAATTCATTCAGATGTGGATAGTGCAGATAAAAAAAGCGCCCTGATTCAGGGCGCTATTGGCGCTCAACATGGTGCATTATTTTTTTCTTAATGCGATATGGGATTGAATCAATGTCCTGGCCTGATGTCGGAATCGGCTGCCATGGATGTCCTTGACCCACATGTGAAGCAAGCCGGTAAAGAACAGATTGGTGTCCTGCGCCAATTGATCCGGGTCCAGGCCATCTCTCAGGTGTCCCTTGCTCTTTGCGCGTCCATAAACGAGGGCTACTTTTTCTGTAATGCCTGAGCAGTTGGAAAGTATTTGTTGCAGAACATCTGCGAGTTCGTCGACATACTCGCATTTGATCATCATGATTTCATAAATCTGCCGCGTCTCAATGCTATCTTCAAGTGTCTGTATGGTGCTGTAGAGAAAGTTTTCGATGCGGGTGAGAGGTGGTTCTGAGCCCTCTACCAACAACGTGTCATCCATGCGGTCGATCAGTGGCAGAAATACCTGTTCACGCATTGCATGAAACAACTCGGTCTTGTTCTTGAAATGCCAGTAGACGGCTCCCCGGGTGACATTGGCCTGGGTCGCGATGTGTTCCATGGTAGTGCGGCTGACGCCACGCACCAGAAATACTTCGCGTGCGGCATGGATAATGCTCTGGCGGGTTAATTCGGCATCTTCTTTGGTTTTTCGAACCATGTGTTGGTGCTCTCATAAAAAATATTGAATTGGGTATTTACATACATCCCTGACTGTATATAATTTACAGTCACTCTTGAATGTAAGCAAGTGATATCTGTAACAATACCAATTAATAACCGGAGCTACACGATGCGCAGCCTTGATTTTTCCAGCCAAAATTTCCACCGATATCGATATGTGATGATTAATACGGTGGTTTTGACCATCATGCTGGTTACTCTGGCAGCCTGCGGCAAAGGTGATGCTCCGGATGGGCAGACGCCGGGCGGCATGATGGCAATGCCGGTGACCGTTGTCGAAGTGCAGTCTGCTACCGCACCCATCAGTGCTGAGGCGGTCGCCCAGACTGAAGGCGCAAAGGAGGTTGAGATCAGGGCGCGCGTAGGCGGTATCCTGCTGAAACGTCTTTATGAAGAGGGGGCTCCGGTCAAGGCTGGCCAGCCAATGTTTCTGATCGATCCGGTGCCATACGAAATCGCTTTGGCTCAAGCGCGTGCGCAATTGGCACAGCAGCAGGCGCTGATAGACCAGGCCAGGCGTGAGCAGGAGCGACTCAAGGGCTTGCTGGAAAGTCAGTCAATCAGTCAGCGTGAGTATGACAATGCAGTTTCTGATGAAGCTGTCGCCATGGCTGGCTTGCAACAGGCGCAGGCCAATCTGCGCGAAGCGGAACTCAATCTTTCATATACCACGGTCACTGCCCCTGTGAGCGGCATCTCAGGTCGTTTCCAGTATTCCGAGGGTGCCTTGATTACAGCCAACACCAGTTTGCTGACTACGGTCGTGCAATTGTCGCCAATATGGGTGCGGTTCAGCTTTTCTGATAACGAGCTTGCACAATTGGGTGGCCGTTTGACCGAGCAGAATGTCAAACACGTGACCTTGATCCTGCCTGATGGCACTGAATACCAGCAAAAGGGCAAATTGAATTTTGCCGCCAGCCAGATTGATCCGTTGTTGGGCACACAGCAATTAAGGGCTACGTTCGAGAACAATGATCAGGTGTTGCTTCCCGGCCAATTTGTCCGTGCCCGAGTCACGACCGGCCAGCGCGATGGTGTTTTTCTCTTGCCACAGACCGCTATCAGCAGTTCTGATCAGGGTAGGTTCGTCTATGTCGTCAGCGAGAAAAATGAGGCGACGGTACGCCCGGTTGTGGTGGGCGATTGGGTCGGTAAGGACTGGATTGTGCTGGAGGGGCTGAATGCCGGCGACAAGGTCATTATTGATAACATCATCAAATTGCGTCCGGGCGCTGTCGTTGCTCCCAATATCGCTGGAGAAAAATCTGAAGGTGCTCCGACGCCGAATGCAACAGAAGCGGGGCCTGAGAAGTCCTCTGGGCTTTTATCTACCAAACAGGCTTAAGCCGGAGCTATCATGACCAGATTTTTTATTACACGACCGATATTCGCTTCGGTGCTTTCTATCGTCATTGTGCTGGCCGGTCTGGCAGCGGCGATGAAGTTGCCGATTGCGCAATATCCGCAGATTGCGCCGCCGACCGTGATGATCACAGCCTCCTATCCGGGAGCCAGTGCAGAGACCCTGTCCAAGACGGTGGCGGCACCCATAGAAGAGCAGTTGAGTGGCGTCGAAAACCTGCTGTACTTCAATTCCAGTGCTGACTCCAGCGGCACTCTGACGATTACCGCCACATTTGAGGTCGGTACGGATGCTGACCAGGCAACTTTTAACGTCAGTAACCGGGTCAATATTGCCTTGCCCAGATTGCCGGACGATGTCCGCCGTAATGGGCTGGTGGTGCAGAAACGTTCCAACGATCTCCTGCTGGTTGCCATGTTGACTTCGCCGGATGGTACCTTCGATCCGCTGTATCTGAGCAACTATGCCACGCTAAATGTGCTGGACGAATTGAAGCGTATTCAGGGCGTAGGGGATGCGACTGTGTTCGGTGCGCAGGATTACTCCATGCGTATCTGGTTGCGTCCTGACAAGATGGCACAGCTCGGGGTGACAACCTCGGATATTTCGAGCGCCATTCAGGCACAGAATGCGCAGTATGCTGCCGGCAAGATCGGTCAGGATCCTTCACCCAGCGATCAGCAGATTGTCTACACCGTGACGACAAAGGGTCGACTGCTCGACCCGAAGGAATTCGGCAACATCATTTTGCGCGCCGATGGGCCGCGTGGCGTGTTGTATCTGAAAGATGTCGCGCGCGTTGAGCTGGGCTCCCAGAATTACAACATCCGGACTACATTGAACGGCAAACCTGGCGTGGCGATAGGTACTTTCCTGCAGACCGGAGCCAATGCGTTGGATACGGCTGATGCAATCAAGAGCAAGATGGAGGAGTTGAAGAAACGATTCCCTGCTGGCATGGATTACGCTGTTCCTTATGACACCAGTGACTTTGTGAAGTCCTCTATCGGTGAGGTGATCAAGACATTAGGCGAAGCCATGATCCTGGTGATTCTGGTGGTCTTCCTTTTCCTGCAAAGCTGGCGCGCTACGCTGATTCCGATATTGGCCGTGCCGATTTCCCTGGTCGGCACCTTTGCTGGCCTATGGCTGTTCGGTTTTTCTATCAATACGTTGACTTTGTTTGCCATGGTGCTTTCCATCGGTATTGTCGTCGACGACGCGATCGTGGTACTGGAAAACGTTGAGCGCCTGATGAAGGAGGAGAAATTACCGCCGCTCACTGCCGCAATTCGCTCCATGCAGCAGGTGTCCAGTGCAATCGTGGCGATTGTGCTGGTACTTTGCGCAGTGTTTGTGCCGGTGGCTTTCCTCGGCGGCATTGCCGGCGAACTTTACAGGCAGTTTGCCGTGACAGTTGCGGTCGCCGTGGTGTTGTCCGGTGTCGTCGCCTTGACCTTGACACCTGCGCTCTGTGCATTGCTGCTCAAGCATGTCCATGGTGAATCCAGGCTTTTTGCACCCTTCAACCGCTTTTTTGAAGGCCTGACCCATTTCTACACCGGCATGGTAGGGCTCACCATACGGCACAAGATTATCGGCACCATGGCCTTTATCGGCATCATCGGTCTGGTTACCTTTTTGCTGAAAACCGTCCCCGGCAGCTTTGTGCCGCCGGAAGATCAGGGTTATGTGATTACTGCATTTGTTCTGCCGGATGGCGCAACGCTTAATCGCACCGCCAAGACCACGGAGGCGGTGCGCGCCGAAATTGCCAAGGATCCGGCGGTCGCAACCCAGTTCATTATCAATGGTATGGACCTGATCGGCGGCGGTAACAAGACCAGTGCCGGCACCATGTTTGTCCGTCTGAAAGACTGGGATGAACGTACGGCGACGGCAGATGATGTCGTCAAGAAACTTTTCGGACTGGGCATGAGCCAGCCTGATGGCCTGGCTTTTGCATTCAATCCTCCAGCGATTCGCGGGCTGGGTAGCTCGGGCGGTTTTGAACTCTACATCCAGGCACGTGGCGATTCCGATGCGGCGCGTTTGTCCAGTGTGACCAACAGTTTTGTCGATGCGCTGATGAAAGAGCCCATGCTGACCGGCATCAACACTTTCTTCCGACCGACCGTGCCGCAGCTCTATATCGAAGTGGATGAAGCCAAGGCTTTGTCGCAAGGCGTGCCGATCGCCGATATTTATGCAACCTTGCAGACTACGATGGGTTCACTTTACGTCAACGATTTCAACCGTTCAGGCCGCACCTACCGCGTGCAATTGCAGGCGGAGCCGGAGTTTCGCATGAAGCCGGAGGATCTGGGCAAGGTCTATGTGCGATCCGACAGCGGCATGATGGTGCCAATGTCTGCGCTGAGCAAGGTGCACAATATCGTCGGCGCAGAGCAGCTTGAACGATATAACGGCCTCATGGCGGCCAAGGTGCTTGGCAGTGGAGCCCCCGGTGTAAGTTCGGGTGAGGCGATAAATCTGGTGGAGCGGATTGCTGCCCAGAGTTTGCCGGACGATTATCAACTGGCATGGACCGGGCAGGCCTATCAGGAAAAACGCACTGGTTCGGCAGCGATATTCGCCTTTTCCTTCGCCATCATCATGGTATTTCTGATTCTGGCTGCGCAGTTCGAGACCTGGTCACTGCCGTTGGCCGTGATCATGGCCGTGCCTTTTGCTTTGTGTGGAGCCTTGCTGGCCATTTTCTTCAGAGGCATGCCGAACGATATCTACTTTCAGATCGGCCTGATTACGCTGATTGGGCTGGCGGCGAAAAACGCCATTCTGATTGTGGAGTTTGCAACGCAGAAGCTGGAGGAGGGCATGAGTGTCGCAGATGCCGCAATTGAAGCTGCAAGACTGCGTTTCCGCCCGATCGTCATGCCGTCCATGGCGTTCGTGCTGGGTATCGTGCCACTGGTGATCGCTACCGGAGCCGGTTCTGCAGCACGTCGATCAATGGGTACCGGTGTATTCGGAGGCATGTTGATGGCGACCTTTATTGCGACAATCTTTATACCTTTGTTCTTTGTCTGGCTGACCCGCAAACATGGGCAGATCAACAGACATCGAGAGCAGGCTGGAAATAACGAAAAGGAAATGGCATGAAGCCAGGAATAAAAATCATCGGTGGCTTGTTGCTGGCTGCATTACTGCCAGGCTGCATGTTGATGGGGCCGGATTATCAACGCCCGGCCTTTTCACTGCCGGCCATATTCAGCAGTGATGATGTCGCTGCTGCAGATCAGGCACCAATATCTGCCGAGAGTCCATGGTGGGAACTGTATCAGGACCCGGTTCTGAATAATCTGGTTGCTCAGGCGCTGGAAAACAATACAGATATCAAGATTGCAGTAGCGCGCATCGAAGAGGCTGATGCCTTTTTGCGTGAGGTAGGGGCAGCCCTGTTCCCGCAAGTTGATCTTGATGCTGCTGGCAGCCGTTCACGCATTACGCAGCGTGGCGCCAATCCGTTGAACGGTGCGAATCCGATACGTGAAAATTACACTATTCGCCTGGGAGCTTCGTATGAACTGGATTTTTGGGGCAAGTTACGCCGTGCCAAGGAGTCGGCTAGAGCCCAGACAATGGCCTCCCGTTATGCGAGAGATACGGTTGCATTGTCTTTGTCAGGCCTGGTGGTCAGTAATTATCTGCAACTGCGCAGCCTGGAATCACAAATCACCCTGTCGGAAGATAGTCTGAGAACGCGGGATGAAAGTCTGGCATTGACCAGAAAACGTCTCGAAGGCGGAGTTTCTTCGGCGCTGGACGTGTATCAGGCTGAGGTTGCCAGCTCCAATCTGGCAGCGCAGATTGTTGAGCTGAAAAGACTGCGTGCAGTCAGCCAGCATCAGCTGGCTGTGCTGACAGGTAAGCTTGATTTGAGTTTGCCAGCAGGCGATATCAGTCAATTGCCGCTGCCGCCATTGCCACCAGCCGGTTTGCCCTCCAACCTGCTCGAGGCACGACCGGATGTGCGGCAGGCCGAGCAGGAGTTGGTCGCGCAGAATGCCAACATCGGCGTCGCAAAGGCGGCACTGTTCCCCACAATCTCGCTTACAGCCACTTATGGCGGGGAGAGTGCGGAACTGAGCGATGTGCTGAAATCAGCTGCTCGTATCTGGAGCGGTGGGCTTGGGTTGAATCTGCCCATTTTTAATGCCGGCCGTCTCTCAGCCAGGGTGGACCAGGCAACTGCGCAGCAAAAACAAACACTGGCGGCGTATGAGGCAAGTGTACGTACGGCTTTTCAGGAAGTGAATGATGCGCTGGTGACTGTGCGGCAGAATGCGGAGCGTGAAGTGCTGCTCGATAGCAGCAGGCAGGCCGCGAAAAAAGCTCTGGATATCTCTGATAACCGGTATAAATCAGGTTATTCAGCTTATATTGATGTGCTGGATTCCCAACGGGTGTATAACGATGCGGCGATTGCCTACATTCAGAGCCGCCAGGCCCGACTAATCGCAAGCGTCGATCTTTTCAAGGCATTGGGTGGCGGCTGGCAAGATCAATATTAGCGTGCCAAACCTCCGGTCGGTTTGTGAGTCTCCTGCTACTTACAAATCGGCTGGTCTATCGTTCCAGATAATTGATCCTGACCTGAATCCAGTCATCTCTGGACTCTATCGGCGAGCCAAGTTGCACCAGCGATTTCTGACTTTGCAGGAACAGTTGATAAATTCCGTGCTCCAGATACTCGATTCTCGGCAACAGAAACGTCGGGCTGTCTGAGTGGTCGAGTTCTGCCGACAGGAAAATCGCAGGGAATTTTAGCACTTGACCCGATGCGTCATCGATGCCACTGGAGTTTTCGGTTTTAAGGCCGGTATGGCAAAGTTGTACCCAAGTGGCCTGCCTACCAATGATTTTGATGCCGATATGATTGTCGCCCTTGGCTGGTTTATTGATGCTTCTGATGTTGCCGATAATCAGCCGTTCTGGCTGATCTTCAACGGCCAAGCCAACCAGTTTTCCGAGCTTGAGCGTGGATGGCGGTTCGTCGCTGAAAATGACGCCATAACCGCTGCTGCTCTCGTCGCTGATCATCCAGCGCTCCTTGGACAGATTTTCGTAAAGTACCGATGGTGCAGTTCTGATGCGGTTGTGTATTGCCATTCTGTCATCAAGGCTGTTTTCAGATTGTTCCTGCGGCGCCAGATACAGATTATTCGTGGCAGATTTCAGTTGATTGCAGACATCCTGAAAACCGTAGCTGACAACCACATGCTTGATGACCTTTTGCCGCTCTTCAGAGCGCCGCTGGCGTGTATAGGCATGTTTGGACCATTCCAATCGCAGCAGGGTAAGTATCTCCAGCAATTCACTGCTACTGCCAATTGACTCCAGGTCATGCGGAAGGTCCCTGTCCAGTGCTTCGATATCAGCATCTATTCTGGCTGAGAGCTGTTCGATGTCCCAATACCGGCAGCCGGTATGCGGTTCGAACAGACGGATACGCTTGGCGCCCTGATCCTGGGTCAAGTCAACGTAAAAGAGATGCTTGTGCTCGTCGTAATGCTTGCTGACCTGGCTCCATGGGATCAGTTTTTCCAGCAGCATGGCTGTTTTTTCCACTTGCTGTTTGTTCAAGCTTGAACTGCTGAGACTATCCAGCATGCAAGCCTGGACGAAAGACGCCGCAAGATGAGTTTCCGTTTCATCCTTGTACAGGTTGATCGTGAGATCCAGCAGGGATTCCTGTTCCAGGATGCAGTACAAATCGAAAATCTCAGACCATGTCATATCGGCGACTGATTGTTGCCGGTAATAGCGCCATCTGGCCATGGAATAGGCGGCCTTGAGGGCTCTGCCAAGAATCACTGGCAGTCTGTTATAGGTGAAGATAATGTCACCGCCGGTATCCAGAAAGCGGTCGATGAAACTGCGATAACCGACGAAAATCTGCCGATGATAAAAGTACATTGTACTGGCGGTGTGGTTTTCCAGTTCCGGCCGAATATTCTCGAAGTCTACAAATTGCCGGGTAATTTTCAGTACGCGCTGACGGTTTTCCGTGTCCGTGGCTAATAACATACGTAATCGGTCGGCCTCATTAATCGTGTCGTCGGTGAAACAGTCTTTCAGCTTCCGGGTTGAATTCTCGATGGCTGTAATGTCGTCAAGCTTGGTCAGGTCGTTCAACCAGGACAAGTCTGCTGCATTTGTTTTTGTATTTTTTCCAATCAGTTTGCCGAGTAATGATTTCATGCATACCACCCAATTCGAATATAGATAGTTATTGCGTAGCGAAATTCATACCATTGGCTCAGGCTGGTAATATTAATTTCAAGTGTATGATTTTTAAGTAAATTGATTTAAAAATCAGGGGGCATTTGCCAGCGTTGACTAGTGATTGTGTCAAAAAATAGGCAACTTTGTATGCGGCTGTCGATATTCTGACTATATGCGGCTTCAGCAGGGCTTCGCATGGTAAAATCACTCTTTGTTTTTTATCTGCTGATTTATGACCATACGCACACGCTTCGCCCCCAGTCCTACAGGCTTTCTTCACATTGGCGGCGCCCGTACGGCGCTGTTTTCATGGGCCTATGCTCGCAAGCATCAAGGGCAGTTCATTTTGCGCATCGAAGATACCGATGTCGAACGTTCAACGCCGGAAGCAGTGCAGGCCATTCTTGATGGCATGCAGTGGCTCGGGCTGGATTGGGATGAGGGTCCTTTTTATCAGATGCAGCGCATGGATCGCTACAAAGAGATCATCGGGCAGATGCTGGATGACGGTACTGCCTATTATTGTTACAGCAGCAGAGAAGAGCTGGATGTCATGCGTGAACAGCAGATGCAGGCAGGTTTGAAGCCGCGTTATGATGGCCGCTGGCGGCCGGAAGAAGGTAAGATTTTGCCCCCGAAACCGGAGAATATTCCGCCGGTCGTGCGCTTCAGGAATCCGACCAGCGGAACGGTGGCATGGGATGATCTGGTCAAAGGGCGCATCGAGATTTCCAATACGGAACTGGATGATCTGATCATTGCACGTGCCGACGGTACGCCAACCTATAACTTCTGCGTGGTCGTGGATGACTGGGACATGAATATCACGCATGTGCTGCGCGGTGACGATCACGTCAATAACACCCCTCGCCAGATCAACCTGCTGAAGGCGCTGGGTGCCAAAGTGCCGCAATACGCCCATCTTTCCATGATCCTTGGTGATGACGGGCAGAAGCTGTCCAAGCGTCATGGCGCCGTCAGTGTCATGCAATATCATGAGGATGGGTACCTGCCGGAAGCTGTGCTGAACTATCTGGCCAGGCTTGGCTGGTCGCATGGTGACGACGAGGTGTTCGATAGCAAGCAGTTCTGTCAGTGGTTCGATCTGGATCACATCACACCTTCAGCGGCACAGTTCAATACGGAAAAACTGCGCTGGCTGAATGCGCATTACATCAAGCAGTCTGACCTTGGGCATCTTGCTGCTGATATCCGGCAGCGTTTGGAGGACCGCGGGGTGGTGGTTAGCGAGCATCCGGAACTGCGGTCGGTGATCGATCTTTATCGGGAACGGGTCCACACGCTGAATGAATTGGCGGATGCGATTGCGTATTTCTATCACAAGCCGGTCATGGATGTCGCGGCCAGGGAAAAACATCTGACGCCTGAGATTGTGCCGGTTCTGCAGGCGTTGGCTGAACAGTTGGCTGCCATCGACTGGATGCCCGAGCAGATTCATGCGGCGATTGATCATGCTGTGCAATCGAATGGGCTCAAGTTCCCCAAGGTGGCCATGCCGTTGCGCGTGTTGCTGACCGGTGGCGCTCAGTCTCCGGGTATCGATGCAGTGATGACGTTGCTGGGCAAGAAAGAGGCGCTGGCCCGTATTCATGAGGGACTGTGAATTTTTTCAGGAAAAATTTCAGAGTAACGAGAACGAAACAATCGAGGTGCAGGTCAATTGTTTACGTTTAATCACTTGAATTTAATTTAATTCCACCTAATATAGAAACTGTGTCTTACCTACAAGACCTCCAAGAAAAGGACATATAAATGAACGCAAAAGGGCAGACGCTACAAGACCCGTTTTTGAATGCTCTCCGCAAGGAGCATGTTCCCGTCTCCATCTACCTCGTCAATGGCATCAAGTTGCAAGGGCAGGTTGATTCATTTGATCAGTATGTCATCCTGCTGAAGAACACCGTGACGCAAATGGTCTACAAGCACGCCATCTCTACAATTGTGCCGGCGCGCGCAGTATCTTTGACCTCTGCACACGCTGAGCAGTGAGTGGTTTGATCGGGATTCGCACACATTGACGCCTATGTTGGACAAGCATGTTTGATCGTCCCGGTGGCGGCGATAGCGCAGTTCTGGTCAGTCAGGATTTCGGCGAAGCGGATTACGCGGAAAGTTTGCAGGAATTGCGC
>PHCM01000012.1 GCA_002842255.1 Betaproteobacteria bacterium HGW-Betaproteobacteria-2
TCTTCCCCGCATCCGACGTCGTGCCCTGAATCATCAATGTTTTCATATCCCGATTATCTCATAATGCCCGCCATGGCCCTCGTCGCCGTCGCGCTGGATTACGTGCTGGGCGAGCCGCGCCGTTATCATCCACTGGTCGGCTTCGGCTGGCTGGCGAATCGGCTTGAAGCATGGCTGAATCCGGCCTGGCATCAGGCCAAACCCATACAGCGCCTGACCGGCAGCCTTGCCTTGCTGTTACTACTCAGCCCTTTCGTTTTGCTGGCCTGGTGGCTATGCAATCTGCAGCCATTCGGCATCGTTGCCAACATCCTGCTGCTTTACTTCGCTCTCGGTCACAAAAGCCTGCACCAGCATGCTTATGCCGTCGCACAAGCGCTGGAAAACAACGATGAAACGCAGGCCAGAATCGCCGCATCCTGGATGGTGAGCCGCGACTCCGCCGCCATCGAGCCGGTGCCGGCCACCATCGAGTCCGTGCTGGAAAACGGCAATGACGGTGTGTTCGGCGCGCTGTTCTGGTTCTTCGTGCTGGGCGGCGCCGGCGCACTGCTGTTCAGGCTGGCGAACACCATGGATGCCATGTGGGGCTACAAAACGCCGCGCCTTTACTATTTTGGCTGGGCGGCTGCCCGGCTCGATGATGTATTGAATTACATTCCGGCCAGGCTGACGGCGCTGACTTACGCCCTGCTCGGCGAGACCCGCACCGCATTACGCTGCTGGGCCAAGCAGGCTCCGCTGTGGGATAGCCCCAACGCAGGTCCGGTCATGGCTGCCGGCGCCGGTGCGCTGGACATCAAACTGGGCGGTGCCGCCCGCTATCAAGGCGAGTGGCACGAGCGTCCGCAACTGGGCTCCGACAAGCAGCCGCATGCCACTGACATCGACCGCGCACTTAAACTGGTACGACACGGCGTCTATCTCTGGCTAGCAGTATTTTTACTGATCGTCGGTATCTATCATGCTTGAACACGGCGGCAACCTGGCAGCGGCAGCGCAGCAATACGGCATTGCACTGCAAGACTGGCTCGATCTTTCCACCGGCATCAACCCGGCTGGCTACCCGCTAACGGCCATTCCGCCAGAGGCCTGGCAAAGATTACCGCTGGAAAATGACGGGTTGATCGAGGCCGCCTGCACATACTACGACTGCCGCTTTGCATTGCCGACTGCCGGTTCGCAGGCTGCACTGCAGGTATTGCCGCAATTGAGAGCCGGCACCCGGTTCAACAAACCGGCAAAAGTCGCCATGCCGCAGCTGATGTATCAGGAACACGCCAAAGCTTGGCAACGGCACGGGCATGAGGTGATTCGATTCGATACCAACCCGGATCAAACTATCCTGCAACAGGCGGATGTGCTCCTGCTGTGCAACCCCAACAACCCGACCGGGACCTGTTTTGTTGCGGAACAACTATTGGAGTGGCACGCTGCACTGGCGCAACGTGGCGGCTGGCTCATCGTCGACGAGGCCTTCATGGATGCCACGCCGGATGGCAGCATCGCACAGCATGCCGATCAGGAGGGTTTGTTCGTATTACGTTCGCTCGGCAAATTCTTTGGCTTGGCAGGTGCCCGTGTCGGTTTTCTACTCACTACCGAACAGATGCTGCTTGAAGCTCAGGAAATCATCGGCCCGTGGTCCGTCGCCGGCCCGAGCCGCCATGCAGCCAAAACGGCACTCGAAGACCAGACCTGGCAACATCGAATCAGACAACAACTACTCAACGACAGCCGGCGACTCGCCGACCTGCTCACGCAACAGGGCCTGCAACCGGCAGGCGGCACCGCGCTGTTTCAGTTCGTGCTTACGCCGGATGCCGCAACCTGGCATCAGCACCTGGCAAGACAAGGCATCTGGGTGCGCCTGTTTCCGGAAGTACCGGCATTGAGATTCGGCCTGCCGCCGGAAAATGCGTGGGATCGATTGCGCGATGCGCTTCAGACTTGATTTGCCACAGAGCTCACAGAGAACACAGAGAGCACGGAGGGAGAATATCTGTAGAAATGCTGATGGTTTAAGATGGGATTTATCCGTTTGTATTGGCGGTTAAATCAAAGGTTTTGTAGTTGGTTTTTCTCTGTGCTCTCTGTGAGCTCTGTGGCTAATTGATGTTTTTTGAGCGCTAGGCATTGATGCGAAGCACTTTCGGTATCTCGCCCTTGAACTCCAGCTCAGTCACGCTGCCGTGATCGATGGCGATGCGGAACAGGCGTTTCAGCGGCAGGTTCAGGGTTTCGGCAATCAATGCGCGAATCAAGCCGCCGTGCGTCACTACCAGCAGGTTCTTTCCATGTGAATGACTGCCCACCTCTTCCACAAAGCTTTTGGCACGAGCATGCAGCTCGGTGAAAGTTTCGCCGTTGGGCGGCGCCAGATTGGCGTAGTCGTTCGCCCAGCGGTCGAACGGTTCACGCGGAATCGCATCCCACGGACGCATTTCCCAATCGCCGAAGTTCAGCTCCTTGAGCCGTTCATCCAGCCGGATTTCTTCGGCCGCAACCTTCAGGCCATCTTCCACACACAAGGCTTGCGCCAGCTGATGACAGCGCCGCAAAGGGCTGGCATAGACCGCATCGAACTCCAAGCTACGCAGCTTCTGTAGCAGCGCCTGCGACTCCAACTCAAAACTATCCGACACCTCGACATCGCTCTGCCCATAACAGATATACGGCGCGACATTCAGGGTGGTATGGCGTATCAGGGTGATTTTCATGGTTCAGTGCTTAGAAGCGGGCGAACATGGCGACACTGGCCAGCAACCCGAGATAGAACGCGATCTCCGTCAACTGCTGCATGGCGCCGAGGCAGTCACCGGTATAACCACCGATACGCGCCTTGATTTTTGCACTGAACCAGAGCCAGACCAGCGCAGCCGGCAGCAACGCCAGTAGCATCTGCACTTGAAGCAAGGCCAGCGGCAATAGCCCGAATACGGCTGCGACCAGCAGCTCTCCAGACGTGATCTGTGTTGCCAGCGGCTTGGATTTGCCCTCGTGCTTGACGTAATGTTGGGTGGCGATGACCAGCACGGCACAAAAACGGCTGAGCGCGTGGCCCGCGATCAGCACAAGCGGAATCAGGACTGTCGGCTGATGACTGAGTGCCTGAAATTTGATCAGCAGCGCCAGCACGATGGCAATCGCACCGTAACTGCCGACACGCGAATCGGTCATGATAGTCAGCACTTGCTCTTTCTCCCAGCCTCCACCGAGGCCATCCACCGCATCGGACAAACCGTCCTCATGGAATGCGCCGGTGAGCAGAATGGTAGCGACCATGCTCAGCAGAACGGCAAGTTCGAGCGTCAACACGAAATCGCTCAGCCAGAACACCAGCGCGCCGAAAGCACCGACCAGGATACCGATCAACGGGAAATAACGCGTCGACCTCGCCAGTTCAGCCTCGTCATAACCGGGGAGTTGCAGCGGCAGGCGGGTGAAGAACACCAGCGCAGTCTTCAGCAGACGCCACTCCCGGATCAGGCACTGCATATTCAGTCTGCCCTGCCTGAAACATGGGCCGATTCGAACGAGGCCATATCGTTGAGGAAATTGACGGCGGCCAGCAACAGCGGATAAGCCAGCACGGCGCCCGTGCCTTCACCGAGGCGCATGCCGAGCTGCAATAAGGGCCTGGCCTTGAGATGCTGCAGCAAGGCTGCATGGCCGGCTTCATCGGAACAATGACCGAACACACAATAATGCATGATCGCTGGCTGCATCCTGCAGGCCACCAGCAGCGCCGTGGTCGCAATAAAGCCGTCGACCAGGATCAGGCAGCGGTTCTGCGCAGCTGCCAGCATGGACCCTGCCATCATGGCGATCTCGAAACCACCAAAAGTAGCCAGCACCTTTAACGGCGTATCAAGGTTCTGATGCAACTTGATGGCTTGCTCAATGACTGCCGCCTTGTGCTGCAAACCGGCGTCATCCAGCCCGGTGCCGCGGCCGACGCAATCATGCACCGGAAAATCACACAACACTGCCATCAAGGCCGCTGCCGAAGAAGTATTGCCTATACCCATCTCGCCGAACACCAGGACATTGCTGCCGGCCGCCACCTCCTGCGCTGCCAGCCGAGCACCTGCCTCAAGTGCCTGTTTGCACTGGCCCGCCGTCATGGCAGCTTGCCTGGCAAAGTTGTGCGTACCCATCGCCACCTTGGCATCAATCAACTGCGGATGCGGCGCGAACACATGGTTTACCCCGGCATCGACCACCCGCACCTGCATGCCATGCTGCCGGGCGAACACATTGACACCGGCACCGCCAGCCAGAAAATTCATCACCATCTGCTGCGTCACCGCCTGCGGATAAGGGCTGACACCCTCCTCGACGATACCGTGATCTCCGGCGAACACCATGACCGCCGGCCTGTGCAATTGCGGCGACAGACTGCCCTGTGCCAGGCCAATTTGCAGCGCCAAGGATTCCAGCCGTCCCAAGGCGCCCAAAGGCTTGGTTTTCTGGTCTATCTTCGCTTGCAAGGCGTGGATCAAACTGTTGTCCGGAACTGTGATATTGAATTGCATGCCTGAAAATCCGATTGAGACATGCGAGCATACGCGAGCGGAGGCATTTTTTGAACCACTTCAATCAAAGCAAACTTCTTTTATCGGCACATGACACGAATCGAATTAGTTTGCTATAATGCGCCCTCTTGCGAGAGCTCAGAGGCATCGCAATGATGGCCAGGTAGCTCAGTTGGTAGAGCAGCGGATTGAAAATCCGCGTGTCGACGGTTCGATTCCGCCCCTGGCCACCAGAATTTAAAAACCAACCCGATGAGGTTGGTTTTTTTTCGTCCGCGTGTCTGACGTTTCAGGCATGAGAGATATTGCCCTCGCCCACCTGCCCTACTCCCGCCGCGTTTCAGGCCGATCGACGCCAAGCGACCTGCCTGAATCCTACAGAACCGCTCAAGGTAAAGTCGATTGTGACTCAGGAGAGAAGATCATGGTTCAGCTGCGGAATTTCGGCAGCCGTACCTGCATGATTGATCGCCAGGCAGTGATTGCTGGCAAAAGCCCGGCGAGGCTGGATCGGAACCAGCCCAATAGTGCCAGGCAACCGGCTGCAAGGCCGAAAATCCAGCGCGCATCGCGCTCGGCCGGGGCTTGGCGGCGATAGTCGGGATTTTGCAGCGAAGCGACGGCGTCTGCCGTTGTGGCAAGGTGCTGCATTTCAAGCCCGGCAGATTCCGCGGCACCACGCAGCAGCGGCCGGTTGAATGCGGAAAGGTGTTCGCCGACTTCGGCCATCACCTCTGCCGGCGCCTGTTCGCCCGGCCGCAAGTCCTTGATCATGGCGAGCAGGTTGGGATGATTGCCTTCCAGCACAGCTTCTTCCGGTGTCCAGTAAGCGACGACTTGCCCGCTACCGTCCAACTTTGGCACCGGCTGCGGCGCCTCGCCACCCACCCCCCAAAGCACACCCTTGATCTTACCCTTGTATTCGACCAGATCGGCAAAGCGTGGCGAGACACGATGCGGCATTTCATCGCCATCGCTGACCAGCACCACATTCAAATTACGCTTTTGTGCTTCGCGGATACTTGCGGCAACGGCGCGGATAATCCACGAATCGCCGATCCAGCGCATGCGGGTATCGAGACGGGTAACGACCTGCTCGATGGCGGGAAAATGGCGACAGATTTCCAGCGGTTCGAACAACATCACAACCTCATCACCGGCAAACAGGGCAATAGAGACACGCGAGCCGCACGGCAGCGATGCCATGCCGGCCCTGACGGCCGCCTTGGCGAGTTCCAGTCGACTGGTTTGCGGGCGCGGAAAATCGACATCGGGCACGTTCATGCTTTCGCTGATGTCGATGACGAACATGGTGTCCTGCACTACGCTGTCCAGCGTCATGCGCGGTTGAAACCAGACCGGCAGCAGAAGCAGTGCGGCAAGGATGAAATATAGCGCGCCGTCGCGCTGCATCAGGCGGATATGTTCGCACACATGCCGCAGGTACGCTTTCATCCGCGCCTTGCCGTCGACCTTCACGGCAGCCCCCGCCGCGTATTGTCGCGCATCATGGCCGAACCGTTGCGCTTGAAAGGCTGCAACGTCACGCCGTCGGTCCCTGCCAGCCAGGCCTGCGTGCGCTTTTCCGGACTGAGGCGGTCCAGCAGTTCAAGATTGAAGCGGGCGGCATACATATCCGGTTGCAACCTCAGCGCGCTTTTGTAGGATTCACGCGCCAGTTCGACCTGCGCCACGGCTTGCTGGTGCGAGCCGCCCGCGGCGATATTGCCGGAAATGGCCGAAAGATCGAAATAGAGATTGCCCGCCGCAAATTTGGCGCGGGCACGCAGCGCATGATCCGGCGCGGCTTCTGCCAATGCCAGCGCGCGCAGCATGCGGGCGATGGTCTTGCTCTCCAGCGGCTGGTGCGACAACAGATAAGCGACAGCGTAGGCATGCTCAGGATCGTCCGGTCGCAGCGATTGTCCTGCCAGGCTACCGTCGGCATAAGCCAGATTGTGCTGGCGGGCCAGATGCCATTTCCATACCGATGCCGTCGAAGCAACCAGCAGCAGGGCTGCCAGCACCAGCAGCAGCTTGGTGCCGATCCAGCGGGCATAACGGCGCATCATGGCTTCCACTCCCTGATTTCCATGTGTTTGATCCAGGCCAGCGCAATCAGTAACAGCGTGGCGGCAAAATAGAGGTATCCTGCGTAGTCCTGTCGCGGCAACCGGTATTCATAACGTGTCGGCTTGTTGGTGGCACGCGCCACGGCAGCAATCGCATTACGGAAGCCCTCCTCGCTCTCGACCTCGAACGCCTGGTAAGGCACGCCGAGCTTGCCGAACACTTCATGCATGCTGGCCCGCTGCTTGCGGTCTGCATATTCGGTGTCGGCCTCGGTGATGATCTCGTTGTCGCCAGCGATCACGCTATCGAGAATGCTGGCCTCGCGCTCTCCGCGCACATAAATCCACATCAATTGCGCCCGCTGGCGGGCGAATTCGTTGCGCAGTATCTCCTGATCATCCGGCTCGATCAGCGCGTCGCCGTCCGACACCAGCAGGATGAGCCGCGTGGCGGTATGCGGCCGCCCTTCGAAATAATCCAGCGCGAGCGCCAGCGCCCTACCAAGCGCCGTGAAACCTGTGCTCTGACTCTGGGCACTGAGCATCGCCGCCTCGGCCAGTTCACGATCGTTGGTGAGCGGAGCGACGCTGATAGGCGCAGCGTTGAACGCCACCATGCCGAACGTGTCGGCCGGACGTTGCCGCATGAACTTGAGTAGCACCGTGCGCGCCGCCTCGATCTTACTCAGAAAGTGTGTATCCGACTTGCCGGCCTCGGCATCCTGACGGTTGTATTCGCGCCCTTTGAGCCCCTCGGACATGCTGCCGCTGCGATCGAGCACGACGACGATTTCAGCGCCCTCGCCCACCCGCGTTTCGCTGCCGCCTTCGGTGAACGGCGAGGCGGCGGCAAGTAACAGGCAGGCCAGCATCAAACCACCGAGCAAGGATATGCCACGACGCAGCCAATCCGATACGGCATCGGCAGGAAAATCCTCCAGTCCGGGATAATCAAAACGGCGTACGCCGAAAAACACCAGCGGCAACAAGGCCAGCGGCAACAGCCAGAGCAAACCGCCATTGGCGAAATACAGCGTGCTCATGCCTTGCCCCGGCCTCGCTGTGCGCGCCAGTACAACCGCTCGTTGCGGGCACAGCGCACAACCCAGGGCTGCACTTCGTCTGCGCGCAGCGTCGGCGGCACATCAGCGTGAAAAGTCCGCCACGAACGCTCGAAAAATGCCGCAATCGAGGGCTGTTCGGGCTGCAGATACGGGGCAACGGCAAACAGGCGCGCAAGCGTTTGCGGGTAAAGACTTTGCCCGGCGCTACGATTCAGCGCATCGTGAATAAGGCGCAACTGGTCACGGTTCAGCACGGCATCTGCCGGTTGCCGGCGCAGCGCACGCGCCAGCAAGGTCATCGGTCCCGGACGGCGCGGCCACCAAGGCAGCCGGTCGTGCAGCCAGAGCCAGACAAAGATGCTCAGTAGCGACAGCGCCAGACACACGGCCGCGACCATCAGCGGCGTCTGCTCATCGGCCTTGAACGGCGGCAGATTCGCCCGCCTGCCGGAGCTTTCCAGCGGGTATGGCAGCACGGGGGAATAATGAAAATCCTGCGCCGGAATCTGTAACGCCCGGCCGTCCTGCGTGCGCAGCGGAATGACCGGAGTCTGCAGCTTTTGTGCGATTTCCACCGTGGCGAACAGTTGCCAGCTGAGATCCAGCGTCAACGTATCGCCGGCCTGGTGCCAGCGCAAATCGGACAGATCCAGCCAATATCTGGAGCGGCCGGTCAGCGGCAGGCTCTCTTCATCCAGCTTCTGGCCGGGTTCGAGCGGAATCTCCACCCGCATGTGCAGAAAATCGCCCATGGTATAGCCGCTGTCGCGCATGGTCACCTTGACGGCATCCATGTCGGCACGGGCAGCAGCGCCGAGCAGCAGGAGCAGCGGCAACATGAGCACGAATTTTTTCACGCACGGCGCTCCATAAAATACTGGTTCATGCGAGCCGGGTCGAACGCGCCTTTCACAACGAATGGCTTGAACCCGAAGCGTCGGCTCACCTGTTGCACAGTACGCACATGGCGGGCACGTGCCGCCTCGATTTTCTCGCGCAGGGCGGCGCGCATCCAGACGAAACGGGCGCGGCCGGTTTCCATGTCGCGCAGCGCGGCGAAACCGCGCCGCGGCAGCGCCGACATCTCGGCAGGATCCTGCAACAGCACCGGCACCACGTCATGATGGGCAAGCGCGCGGAACAACTGCTCCAGCCTTCCGTCCGGCCAGCGAAAATCGGAGATAACGAACACGAGGCTACGGCGCTGCGGCAGCTGCGGTACGATGCGCAGAAGTCCGGCGGCACTGTCGCCGAACGGCATCAGTTCGCCCAGCTTACGCCGGACCCAGAGCCATGAGGAGCGATTGACGCCAGCCGGAAGCATACCGGACTTGAGGATCTCGCCATTGGCGCTAAATACGCCGAAAGCATCACCCGATCGATAGGCGGAGATCGCCAACTGTTCGGTGATATCGCGCGCCACGCGCATGCGCTCATTCTGGCCCGTATAAGCCATGGAAGCGGATACATCGAGCAACACCATGACCTTGAACGCCGTATTGAGATAGAAATCCCTGACCCAGAGGCGCCCGAACGGGTCGCGCATGCTCGCGCGCAGATCGAGGCGACGCGGGTCCGGATTATCGCGCAGCATGACCAGCGCGCGCAGTTGCTCACCGATACCGGCGGCCGAGCCGCGTTTAGCGCCCGGCACATAGCCGCCGGGCTTCCAGTTGATGCGGTAATGAATCAGCTGCCGCATGATGGAACCGCTGGCAGCGCCTCAGGGTGTCGGCACATGTTGCAGCACTGCGTCGGTAAAGGCGCGGGCCAGCCAGCGCCGCTGCAATTCGTAGATGGGCGTAAAGAACACACGGTGCGCCACCACCTCATGAAACACGGCAGCCACATCCTGCGGTTCGAGATAGTCCCGTCCGTCCAGCCAGGCAGTCACCCGCGCGGCACGCACCAGCATGCTGCTGCCACGCGGCCCCATGCCGGCCAGTATCAGTTCATCCATCTCCACATCCGGCAGACGGATGCCGTATTCATGCGGATGATGCGTGGCGCGCCGCAGATGTTCGACGAAATCCTGCACCGCTTCGCCGGCACGGACGGCTTCCTGAATTTTGGGTGCGAACGCCGTCAGCGTAGTGTGCTCGACCCGCCCTACCCCTACCGATTCGATCAGGCTGGTGGTATCGTGAAAGCGCGTATCGAAGGTCAGTTGCTTGTGGATAGCAGCGTCTTCCGTCGGAGCGACCTCCACTTCCATCAGGAAGCGGTCGCGTGCCGCGCCGGGCAATTCGAAGGTTTCCTCCTTTTCCACCGCATTGCGGTCAGCGAACACCTGCAGATGCGGAAAATGCGTCTCGCGGTTGAAAGCACTCAGGCTACGTTCGGCCATCACGCGCAGCAACAGCGAATGTACCTGCGGCCGGGCGCGATTGATCTCGTTGAAAAAGAATACCGAAAGGTCACCGCCATATGCGAGCAAAGGCCCGGGGTCTACTCGCGGTCTGCCCTCTGCATCGATGTAGGTATGGTATATGAGGTCCTGCGGCATCAGGTCGATGGTGCCTTCGACGCGCTGATAGCCACCGCCGAGTCCGCGCGCGGCTGCCCGCAACAACGTGGTCTTGCCGACGCCGACATTGCCTTCCAGCAGCACGTGACCGCGCGCAAAGATGGCAATCGTCAGCAAGCGCACAGCCCGCTCCAACCCCAGCACGACACCGTTCAACTCGTGCTCCAGCGTCAATGCGCGGCTGCGCCAGTCAGCAAGTTCCTGTTCCAGATTCGCGCTCATCGGATGACTTTCTTTTCAATAGCGCGTAGCGCCGTGGTAATGTCGACCGCAACCTTGCGGGTGCTCCTTACGGGTGCCCTTTGCGGATGCAAGACGGCGCCGGATTCGAAGCAAAGCGCCATATCTGCAAACAACAGGGAAATTCCGCTATCGCCTGGGCATACACTGACCGAAACAAAGCTCAGGGCGCTTCGCGGCCGGACATGCCAAGCCAGAACTGCATCCTGACTGTCGGCCGACCACAAGCCTTTCCCGCATCGGCCCGTCGGCGTAATTAGATGTCATCTGATCATGTTTTGTAACTAGGAATAATTCCTGAATGTCTTCGGGAAATTACCCCAGCCACGGATTGTCGATTTTTCCCCGCATGCCACGGGAGAGCAAGGGATGAAGGCCGAACCGGCTCAACCCCGGGCAGATGCCCTGATGTGGCATGGCAGGCTTGAATCACGTTCTACTGCAAAAAAACTATTTCCATACTGCATGCAACGAAGCAGTTCCAATCACATCAAATTTAACCCGCAAAGTCCGCCGAAACTCACTTGATTGCGCTCACATTCAGATAAAATCACAGCTTCTTGAATTTTCACTCACAGGGTATTCCGAATGATCGGTTACAAGGAAATCGAAGCCAGCGATTTACAAAGCATGCTGGCCAGCAGCCAGGTGAAACTGGTGGATGTACGCAACGATGACGAAGTCGCGCGCGGCATCATCCCCGGCGCCACACACATTCCGCTTGCGTTGCTGCCACTCCAGTACGAATCGCTGAACGGCGACGATGCACTGGTGTTCTATTGCCACAGCGGCATGCGTTCGGCACAGGCGGCAGCCTTCATCAGCAGCAAGGGGCGCAGCAACGTGTACAACCTGCGCGGCGGCGTGCTGGCTTGGGGCAAGGCCGGGCTGCCGTTCGGTCAAAAGTGAACGGGCTATTTCGTTTGCTGCTAAAATTTCATTTATTCATTAAATAGATACAGGCACTCCCCATGGAATTCGATAAAGAACTAGATGCACGCGGCCTCAACTGCCCCTTGCCCATTCTGCGCTGCAAGAAGGGCCTGGCTGAGATCGAGAACGGCCAGGTGTTGAAGGTCATGACCACCGACCCCGGCGCGATCAAGGATTTCCAGGCGTTCTGCAAGCAGACCGGTCACGAGCTGCTTTCGATGGAACAATCGGAAAGCGAAACCGTGTTTCACATCAGGAAACGCGCCGCCTGATTGGCGCCGGATAGCACATCATGGCCAAAAAACTCGCACTGATCGCTTCCAAAGGTACGCTGGACTGGGCTTATCCGCCCTTCATCCTGGCTTCGACCGCAGCTGCGCTGGATTATGAAGTGCAGATTTTCTTCACCTTCTACGGCCTGACCCTGCTGAAAAAGGATGTGAGCGACCTCAAGGTATCTCCGCTCGGCAACCCGGGCATGCCGATGCCGGTGCCCATGCCCAACCTGGTGCAGATGATTCCGGGCATGGAGTCGATGGCGACCATGATGATGAAGCAGAAGATCGCCGACAAGGGCGTGGCATCCATCGAGGATCTGCGCGCTGCCTGTCTGGAATCCGGCGTCAAGCTGATCGCCTGCCAGATGACGGTCGATCTGTTCGACTTCAAGCCGGAGGATTTCATCGAAGGCATCGAGTTCGGCGGTGCGGCGACCTTCTTCGAGTTCGCCGGCGAATCGGACGTCAACCTGTTCATCTAGCCATAAGCAACACCCAACAAAAAAGCCCTCTTGCGAGGGCTTTTTGCTTTTTGGGCAGATTTTGCGCTTACTTCAGCACGCGGCCTTCGCTGCGGCTGCGCGCCCAGTTCAGCATATAGAGCACCAGCGGCAACATGAGCACGATACCTGCCGCCATCAACACATAAGCGCGATACTCGAAGCTGAGCGCAGTCGGCAGCACATCGAGACCGGCAAAGTGCTCTGCCAGCCCGAGTGCCAGTAGCACGGCACCAACCCCATCCAGCAGGATCAGGTTGATTGGTAGCTTGAATGGTGCTTCCTGCGCCATGCTGTGTCTCCTGTCTATTTCAGCTTGGCGAGTTGCGCCTGCAGTTTTTCCAGCGTAGCCGTAAACTCGGCGAGGCGGTTTTTCTCCTGCTCCACCACGGCAGCCGGTGCGCGGGCGACAAAGCCCTCGTTGCCGAGCTTGGCATTGGCCTTGGCAATCTCACCTTCGATGCGCGCAACTTCCTTGCCCAGACGCTCCTTCTCGGCCGCGACGTCGATCTCGATCTTCAACATCAGGCGGAAGTCGCCGGCCAACGCAACCGGCGCATCGGCATCCGGCAGTTCCGCAACGATCTCGATTTCGGCCAGTTTGGCCAACGCCTTCAGATAGGGCGCGAAGACCTGCAGTTGCGCCTGATCGCCGGCTGCCACCAGCGGCACACGCTGGGCTGGCGAAACACCCATTTCACCGCGCAAGCTGCGGCAGGCATCGACCGCCTGCTTCAGTGTCGCCACCCAGGCTTCCGCCTGTTCGTCGATCTTCTGCGGCTGGCTCTGCGGATAGGCTTGCAGCATGATGCTGGGTCCGGCCCTGCCACTGAGCGGGCCGATGGTCTGCCACAGTTCTTCCGTGATGAACGGAATAATCGGGTGCGCCAGACGCAGGATGGTTTCCAGCACACGCAGCAACGTGCGGCGGCTGGCGCGCTTCTGCGCATCGGTACCATTCTGCAATTGCACCTTGGCAAGCTCCAGATACCAGTCGCAGTATTCGTCCCAGACGAATTCGTAAATGGCCTTGGCGGCGAGGTCGAAGCGGTATTCGCCAAAGGCGCGCTCGACATCGGCTTCGGTGCGTTGAAGCTGGCTGACGATCCAGCGATCGGCCTGCGAAAAGTCTAAATATCCATCAGGTCCGCAATCGTGCTGGCAAGGTTCCAAACCACAATCTTGTCCCTCACAATTCATCAGCACGAAGCGGGTGGCGTTCCACAGCTTGTTGCAGAAATTGCGGTAGCCCTCACAGCGATTGAGGTCGAACTTGATATCGCGACCTGGGCTGGCGAGGCTGGCGAAGGTAAAACGCAAGGCATCGGTGCCGAAAGCTGGAATGCCTTCCGGGAATTCCTTGCGTGTGCGCTTCTCGATTTTTTCCGCATCTTTCGGGTTCATCAGCCCCGTAGTGCGCTTTTTCACCAAATCTTCAAGGCCGATGCCGTCGATCAGGTCGATCGGATCCAGTACGTTGCCCTTGGACTTGGACATCTTCTGGCCTTCGGCATCGCGGATCAGGCCGTGCACGTAAACATGCTTGAACGGGATATTGCCGGTAATGTGCTTGGTCATCATGACCATACGCGCTACCCAGAAGAAAATGATGTCGAAGCCGGTCACCAGCACCGAGGACGGCAGGTATTGCTGCAGCATCTGGTTCTGCGCATCCTTGGCATCATC
>PHCM01000276.1 GCA_002842255.1 Betaproteobacteria bacterium HGW-Betaproteobacteria-2
CCTTCATAACTTGGCGCGGTCGAGAAATACCAGCCCGCGACATACTCTCCCGGCGTGTTATAGGCATAGACGATCAGCAAGAACAACAGGATATACCGCACACGCTTCAGCAATCTCAAGAATTCTGGGAATGCAGCAAAGCTCACCACGCCAGTTTTCTTTATCTGGCTTGCAAGCAGATCAATGCCGAGCAGAATTGTCAGCATCAGTGCCAGTGCAACATCCAGCGCGTATCGCTGCAGGTCATAGACCGTAACGGCAAACATCAATAAAGCAAGTACCCGGACAGAAGGATGCATAGATTAAAATTGCCATCAATAAAAAAGCCGGGCAAGAAGCCCGGCTTCATTAAATCACATTGCAGCTCAGGACAGGCTGTTAAATAACTCCTGCGCACGCTGGCGCTGCCTCGGGCCACCTTCCTTCAACACTTCATCCAGCAGCTCACGCGCACCTTCGCTATCGCCCATATCCATATAGGCAGTCACCAGATCAAGCTTGGTATCAACATCCTCTGACTCCTGTTCGACAACATCGGCTTCCTGCGTATCAGCGGTCTCTGCAGACGCTTCCATATCCAGACTGATTCCGGACAGATCCAGCTCCAGACCCGAATCAGATGTAACCGCCTCATCCTGAACTTCAGCCTGCATCTCGACTGGCTCAGTTGTAGCCCCCAGATCGAAACTGAAATCCAGGGCGGATACCTCTTCTTTTGGCGACTCTATCGATTCTGGTTCAGCAGAGACAAGCGATTCCTGGCTTGTGCCCAGATCACCGATATCCAGAATATCGGTCTGGTCTTCGACAATTCCTGCAGGCAAAGCTGTAGCATCCTCAGCACTTGAATTCAGGCCAGGCATTTCAATATTCGGCAGAGTTTCATTAAAACTCGGCGCTTCGAACTGGATCGTTTGCTCAATCGACTGCGCTTCCGGCTCGTCAACTGTCAGGGAAACTTCATCCTCAGAAACAACCGGCTTCTCGTCAGAGAAGTCCATATTGAAATCCAGGCCACCTGCATCCAGCTGCGTCGTATCTGCGATTGCGACTTCTGGTGCCACAGAAACTGCTTCACTATCGACCGGCGTAGAATCAAAGCCAAGATCAAAATCAAGTGTACTATCCGCGTCTTTTCTGACATCCTCAGTCTCGGCAGCATTACCCTCTGACACACCTGTATCTGCATCCAGAGAGAAATCCAGACTTGCATCAGCCATGACTTCAGCATTGTCAAAATCATTGGCATTCAGCTGACTCATGTCAGCAGGTGCGGCCATGACTGTCGTCACCATCAACTTGGAAGCTGCTGCTCCGCCACCATCAGCAGCATGTGCTTTGCTTGTGTCGTATAACGGATTGGCAGACTCAAGTTTACGCCCCATCTCCGCAACTTGTATCCAGACGGGATCATCGGAACCCAAAGTCGAATAGAGTTCGCCAGCCACTGCTTCAAATGCGGAAGTGTCATTGCGGCTTGCAAAGATTTCCAATAGTTTCAGATGGAGCTCATAACGTGTCGGCTCCTTGGAAATCGCATCATTGAGAATCTCTTCCGCCTGCGAATCGCGGCCGTATGCCATATAGACTTCGGCTTCCGCAATAGGATCGACATCATGGGTATCGATCATGCCGCTTGGATTTTGTGAGAAATTGGTCAGGAATGAAGTATCCCCAGTATCCACTGTACCGCCGGAAGTGTTGCCAAAGACAGTATTGGCCTTAAGGCCGCCTGCCGTCAGTATGCCTTGCTCGAAACTATCCAGATTTTTCCTGCGGCGATTGCGGATGAACAACCAGCCGCCGCCCAGCAGCACAATTGCGCCGCCAGCCAATCCAAGGAGTGGTGCATTATCCAGCATGCCTGCTTCTTCAACAGGCGCAGGAGCAGCAACTGGTTTTTGGGCAGGTTTTGGTTTGTCCTCTGCTACTGGCGCTTGGTCAACTGCTGCTGCAGGAGTTTCGGCCGCTTCTGCTGCAGGTGTCGGCTCAATTGCCGATTCTTCGGCGGCGACCACCTCTGGTTCTGT
>PHCM01000013.1 GCA_002842255.1 Betaproteobacteria bacterium HGW-Betaproteobacteria-2
TGCGGAAAACTTTAGCAGGCCGTTGAAAAACTACTGCGGTGGCCATCTGCTGCGTTGCGCGGTGCTCGCTTCCTTCGCCTATCTATATGATATGTAGCTCCGGCATAACCTGCTTCGCAGGTGAGCCTGCACTGAAACTGCGTTTTCTCGGTCGCTGTGCTCCGTGCGCCTAACATCTGGCCATCCTCGCTACGTTTTTTAACGGCCTGCTCGATGGGTTAGGTAGTGTTTCCGGTGCGCGACGTAAGTTGAATTTGTGCTGTTTGTATCTTTGTAGTGGCGGCGTTTGAGGCTGGAGAAGAGTTGATATGTCAGGCAGTGCGGTGAGGAGTGAGCAAAATAAAAAAGCCTTACATTGCTGTAAGGTTTTTGCTTTCTATGCATCCCGCATATTGATATGCTTAATCAATCACTTAATGCAGCGACCACCTGTTGCATAAGTTCTGATAGTATCTTTCTGAATATATGTAGTTTTGGATCTTCGTGTTACATAAACGGGGCAAGTCTTAAGCTATACATTTAGGATTGGGAGCGTTGAATGCAAACAAAAATTTTCAGATGCTTTTTTGTCGCATTGCTACTTTTATCAACATCAGTCAACGCTACCGTAGAGAAAATTTTTGTACAAGAAGAAATAGACGACGACCACATCATCATCGTTAGAGAGAGTGGAGAACAACTACTTCTTGAAAAATGGTCAATGAGGCTATCTCCTCCGTCTTTTGAGGGGAAGTCTTTTGTAGCCGAGGTATCAGCTAATTGGATTACTATTCATTTTGAGGGAAGAGACAGCATAAAGTGGTCTGTTGAAAAAAGCCTCGGATATATTTCACAGCATAGAAAAAATGGTAGTAGCCCTCAAAATAATTTGACCAAAAACCAGTGCTACAAAACCTTTATTCAAGATCCATCACCTTTTCTCGGTAATGGCGGCGAAGTAATAGTTCTAGGCGATGGCACAATTTGGAAAGAAGTTAGCTATCAGTACCTTTACTTATATGAATATTCACCATCAGTTACAGTTTGTCCTGCTGATGGAAATATGATTCTTGGGGGAAATGTATTTCAAATAATACCACTGAGATAATGCTTTTATCTTTCGATCAAGACAGTCCTACTCCATTCATGCTGAAGTCTGAACTCCTTAAATCTTATGTACTTCCTCATTGACGCTAACGTTGCAGCAGGATATTACCTTCCACGTTCGCTAAAATCCATGAAGGCACAAGAGTCGATTCGGCTAATTTTGAATTATGTGCGCAATCATCCAGATGAACATTTCATTTATATCCCAAATTTCTGCGTGGCAGAAACATTCTCGGTTTTTATGAAACACAGCTTCGGGCAATGGAATAATCACGTTAATAAGCTAGGCACCATAGATACACGCATATACAAGAGCATCACCAGACAGTTCCAAAAAGACATCCATAATGGCCACTTCATGTACCACTATGAGCTATCGCGCTACCATATTCTGGGCATTAATCTAGTAGCGCCAATAGATCATTACTACAAGATATCTCGTGGTAGTAAACGCGTGACTCCGATGGGAACCTATGACCATTTAATTATTAGCATGGGTGTTCACCTAGCGCATATTCACGGTCGAGATAATGTTTGTATATTGTCTTGCGATAATCGGCTTATTGAAATCCTAGAAAAATGTAAGACCCGTATCCCATTAGGCGTAGTCAAGAAGCTAGATTTGACCTCTGCTCATGAACTTACTGGGCGAATGTTTGGGCCAAAATTATTCCCAAAACACTTGAACTTAAAGACCGCCACTAAAAAAGAATATGAAAGGATATTTACTTCTTGGCCGCTTCCTGAGACAAAAGTCGGACGGGTTTATAGGTATGTCGAGAAATAAGTGCTAGTCCATTTAATAGCCTAAAGCAAAAATCAACCTTACATTGTCAGGTGCTAAAGAAGCTACTTTAATTCCCAAATTACTTGGAGGCCAAATGAACCCTAGATATTTCGTTAGGTTTACGCACCGAGAAGGCAGCGATGTGCAAAGCGCAGAGGTTCTAATAGGTCGATTCCGTGATCTTGAGTCGGCAGAACTTAATGCACAAATTCAATTTTCCGGAGCAGAAGGGGTCGAAATAACAGGAGTTCGTCAGGAAACGCACATAGAGAGTTTGGTATATGGGACTACACGATTTGCTATCCGAACTTTCCGCATTAGCTGCGGCGTTGTTCTAGCTGTTCTCGCTTATGGATGGTCTAGTGCTGGAAGTATAGGTGATATTCCATTTGATAGTTTGACGCTAAATATGCTTGGAACAGCTCTAGGGAGTATCCTACTTTTTATCGTAGCGCTTTACGTATCTTGGGAAATTGCTTTCGGCGAAGGACCTGAGAAATGAGCTTGCAGTCTGGATGAGAATTTTCATCTAATTATTTAGCTTAAGAGATAGAGAACGGTATAGTCCAGTTCTCTTTTTCATGTGAATTGGTGAGCCGGTCAGGCCAAGCCAGAAGCCAGAAAGTAAAAGTCGCTTCAGCCGTGCATAAAACTACTTGAGAGTTAGAGCCGGTTTATTGGGAGTCGATCAGGTGATTCTTGATGGCGTAATGGGTGATTTCTGAGTTGTTGTGCAGGTGCATTTTTTCCAGCAGGCGCGCTCGGTAGACGCTGATGGTCTTGACGGAAAGGCAGAGTTTCTCGGCAATCTCGCCAACTGTCATGCCGGATGCGATCATGGTCAGTGTCTGGAACTCACGGTCGGAAAGCGTCTGGTGTAGCGGTTTCTCTTCATCACCCAAATGGTTGGCCAGGCTTTCGGCCACGCTGGCAGTCAGGTATTTTTTGCCTTTTGCAACGGTGCGGATGGCCGTTACCAGTTCTGAAGAGGCGCCTTGTTTGGTCAGGTAGCCGGAGGCGCCTGCCTTCAGGGAGCGGATCGCATATTGATCTTCCTTGTGCATCGAGAGCATCAATACCGCCAGGTTCGGGTTTTCTTTCTTGAGGGTTTTGAGCGCTTCAACGCCATTGCGATCCGGCAGCGAGATATCCAGGACTACGACATCAGCCGGATTTTTGCGCGCGATCATGATGGCTTCGGTGGCGCTCTCGGCTTCTGCTATGACCTGGATATCATCAGTTTCAGAGAGGATTTGTTTCAGGCCGTCACGCAATATGGCGTGATCGTCGGCAAGAATGACTTTGATAATGGGCGGCTGCATTGTACTCAAGACGTTAAAAGAGGCTTTTGATTCCTTTGCCTAGATGTCTAGTTTATAGCATGGATTATAAGGAAGCCTCACCAAAATTTTGGTACCTGCAATCAGCCCCGGTTCAATAGAGATCCGACCGCCCACTGCCTGTACGCGTTCCACCATGCCTCTTAGTCCGAAGGCGTGTTTTTTAAGTTTGTCTTCAGGCTTGATGCCAATGCCGTCATCGCTGATTTGCAACACGATTTCATCGGCTTCATGCATCAACTCAATCTTGATTGAATCCGCCTTGGCGTATTTGGCGGTGTTCGTATTCGCTTCCTGGCAGACCCGGAACAGGACGATGGCGCTATCCATGTCCAGTTCGAGATTCTCTTCGTTGGTTGTGAAGCTGACAGGAACACCCATTCTATTTTCAAATTCCCTTGCGTGCCACTCCAGCGCTGCGACGATGCCCAGCTCAAGCACGCCCGGCCTCAGGTCGGCGGTGATCTTGTGCGTATCGTCAAACGTGCTGTCGACCAGCGCTTCCAGTTTCATGGCTTTTTCAATCAGCACCGGCTGTTGCTTTTCCAGGCCCTTGATCAGGGATGACAGGCCAATTTTGATGGCCGACAGGTTGCCGCCGATATTGTCGTGGATTTCACGCGCGATATGCAGCCGCTCCTGTTCTTTAACCAGGGCCATATGTGAGGAGAGTTCTTCAAGTTGCTGGTTTGAGCGTTCCAGCTCCTGTTTTTCCTTCTTGCTCTGGGTGATATTGGTGATGAGGCCGCACCATTGAACCTGCCCCTGGGCATTCAGCATGGCGCTGGCACGCAGGTTGACCAGCTTGATATCCTGCCATTCTTCGATCCAGAGTCCGCCTTCCCAGTTCCAGGCAGATCGATTGGCAGCCGATTGATGCATGCTTTGGAAGAAAGATTCGCGGTCTTCCGGCAGGATGATCTCGATGAGCCGTTCCGGTTGCTTGAACAGCGTATCGGAATGGGTGCCCAGCAACGCATGACATCCATCGCTGAGATAATTGAAGACGAGTTCATTCTGGTTATCGAGGGCACATTGAAACACCAGGCTGGGAATGTTAGAAACAATCGCCTTGAAGCGGTTGGTGATTTCATCCAGTGCCATTTTCTCGTTACGGCTCTGGGTGATATTGGTGATGATGCCGCTCCACAGTACCTTGCCCTGTGGGTTCCTGGTCGCAGTGGCACGCAAACTGACGGATTTCACGTCCTGCCATTTCTCCATCCATAATCCGCCTTCCCAGTTCCATGCACTCAGGCTGGCTGCGGATGCTTGCATGCTTGCAAGGAATGACTTGCGATCGGCAGGCAAAATCATGTCGAACAACAGATGCGGGTTGGCGCTTAATTGCTCCGGCGTTATATCCAGCATGGCCTGACAGCCTTCATTCAGGTAGCTGAAGTCAATTTCGTTGTTTCCGTTCAGCGTGCATTCAAATACCAGACCGGGGATATTCGAAAGTATGGTTTTGAAACGTGAGACGGCACTGTTGAGCTCATGTTGCTCGTTATTGGCTAGCGCGATGCCGGTGACGTTGCCGTGCGGGCGGGCATGGTCTTGTTCGTTCTGGTTTGCGCTCTCCCTCAGGCTGATGAACGATGCCTCTTGCCATTGCTCCGTGTGCGATGCATTCGTCCGGTTCCATGACGATAAGTCGCTGGTTGAGCGGAGCATGCTTAGCGGGGCCGGGTTCTGCTTTTTAGGCAATGATTCCATTAAGTAGATTCGATTTGAAAATGTGTTCTGTTAAAAAGTCATTCAATGAATCAGTGAGCGAAATTCATACCATGGGTATTTTTTGGTCAATATCCGACATGGGGGTTTCTAACTTGTTGAATTGAAATTGATAAATTTCAGGCGCGTGGATTCCTGAATTTTCCGGTCATGTTGAAACGTTGACGGTATATCGGCTGAGTGTTGAAAAACTTGAATATTTGTCGAGATATCGACTGTTTTTTTGATGGCGATGGCACTTTGCCCGGGTCATTCGAAAGGCGATGACGAACGGAGCTGGTTTGCTGCAGGGGGCGGCCTATTTGTTGGAGGCAAGAGTTTGGCCTGACAGGAAAAATTATTTTTATTAATTAATAATATGAATCAGTTGCTTATGATTTTTTTATTAAATATTTAAATTTTTCCTAAAGTTTTTTCAGGCGATGCCGATAGCTGAATCTGTTAACAGTTCGATTTCGTCATTGGGTCGATGTTTTCCTCCGCCCGGAGGAGCGGAACTTGTTCCGGAATAGATGGATGATGAAATAATGACATGCATAACAGAGTGGAGAGGGCGGATTCTGGCCTGATTTAACTGATTAATTAAAAAGAATTTATTCAAGCCGTGTACGTGTTTGTAGGACAAACACGTACACGGCTTTTATTGTTTTTCCGACAGGTATGCCCGCCTTTTGCCTGACAAAAAATACCGACAAAGTCTCATTTGAATAACTTTTCTTCTCGTGCAAAGTACGAGCTCATATCGGCTTGTGCTTGAAACAGTCTGGTCGTGCAAAAAAACGAGATGTATCTTTACCAGGGGAAATAACATGTCAATTGAAAATACCTTGTCTGAAATTCGTGACATCAATCTCAACTATCTGATGCTGGCTCAGCAGATGATTCGCGAGGATAAGCCTTCTGCGATTTTCCGTTTGGGCATCAGCAAGGATATCGCCAACCTGATCGATAGCCTCAGTAACTCCCAGTTAACCAAGCTGGCCAATGCCCAAATGATGCTTGCTCGTTTTCGTTTCGATGATTGCAGCATCCTGAACATGCTGACCAGTTATAACAAGGACAGCGCACTGACCAATGCGCATGCCGTGATGTTGATGGCCAATCAGCCGGTTGAGGCGATTGCATAATAAAACGCAGGAAATCCGGTGATTCGGGGGAGAAAGATATGGTCAAGAAAAGTGTCGTAGAAGAAGCCGAACAAATTCATCTGGCGATCGAGCTGATTAATCTGGGTGCGCGCCTGCAGATGCTGGAAGCGCAGACAACCCTGTCGCGGGAGCGCCTGATCAAGCTTTACAAGGAGTTAAGAGGCGTTTCGCCGCCCAAGGGCATGTTGCCGTTTTCAACTGACTGGTTTTTAACCTGGCAGCCCAATATTCATTCCTCCATGTTCCTGAATATTTATGACTTCCTGGTTGAATATGCGGATGTGAAGGGTATTCATGCGGTTATGAAGGCCTACAGAATCTACCTTGAGCAGGCTGGCAAGAGCCGCGATGAGGAGCCTGTTCTGTCCCTTACCCGGGCCTGGACATTGGTCAGGTTTATCGATAGCAAGATGTTGAAGCTGGCCCCTTGCACCTGTTGCGGTGGCAAGTTCGTCGTTAACAGCTACGACCTGAATGAGAATTATCAGTGCGGTATCTGCCATGTGCCTTCGCGTGCCGGTAAGACCAAACAGGCGAAAGAAGCGCAACTGATGTCAGCTTCCAGCGCTGCCTGAGCCTTTGATGGAAGCCCATGCGAAAAGGGTTTTGGCTCAGATGGATACACCCAGGTTTGCAGATGGCCCACAGTTTTCAGAAACCCCACAGTCTTCAGAAACCCCGCGACATTTCTCTGTAAAGAGGCCTGTCCCGGGGTTTTTGGCATCTCAGGTACCGGACGATGAGCGCAGTTTGCAGAAGGCGGGATGGAAACCGGCAACCCTGGCCTTGATACTTCAGCTAGGCGCATTGCTCATGACATTGGCGATCTGGGCGGGCATTGAGCGATACACAGAGCTGGAGTCCGATCTTTATACACTGGTCATTCTTCAAGGCGGCATCGCCATGCTGCTATCCGTCATGTGTCGTATGGATATCTGGTGGCGGGTGATCCAGTTTTTATTTCCCATCGGCTTGCTGGTCACGCATCAGCTTGCATTGCCGTCCTGGATCTATTTTCTGGGTTTTGTGTTTTTCCTGAGTCTGTTCTGGACCACATTCCGCACACAGGTTCCTTTCTATCCATCGCGGCCGGATGTCTGGCAGCGCGTGGTAGCGTACCTGCCGAAAGATCGACACATTCATCTGATCGATATCGGCAGCGGTCTGGGCGATTTGATCATGTACCTTGCCAGAGCCATGCCGGAGAGCCGGTTTACCGGCATCGAGATCGCCCCTTTGCCCTGGCTGGTCAGTCGATGGCGCGCAAGGATCAAGGGTATCGGCAATGCCGGTTTTGAGTTGGGCGATTACGAGATGCTGGATTTTGCACAATACGATGTGGTCTTTGCGTATTTGTCGCCTGCCGCGATGGAGTCGCTCTGGCAAAAAGCGTCGCGTGAGATGCAACCCGGCAGTTTGTTAATGAGTTATGAGTTTGAAATTCCCGCTGCTGAGCCGGACAGCATTTTGCAGCAAGAGGGCAAGCCGTCTATTTATGTCTGGCATTTTTGATTATCCGGGCTGAATCAAGAGCGAACCTTGACGAACTATTCCCTCCTCCATGCAGGGGGAGGGCTAGGGTGGGGGTAGAAATCAGGTGCGGAAACGGTGGCAATTGCTCCCGCAAGCCATTCAGCCCCATACAACCACGGCCTGCTCCTTGCGGGAGCAAGCTTCCCTCTGCATGGGAGAAGGGGGTGAAGTGCAGCCGTGCTGTGGCGGCACATGGTTTTTCCTGCTCTTTTGAGGGGTTGGCAAATTAAAGTCCCGGCTTCATCTGCCCCTGCCGCCATTCAAGTTTTCAACTTCCGGGCCGTAAATCTTAAAGCAGCTTGTGAAACCCGTTTTAGTTCTCGGGATTGCATCATGCAGCCAGCCATTAAGCTTAAGGCATGCGTTAAAGGCACATGATAAATGCGCAATAAATGGCCTGAAAGGCTATTGAAACAAGCGCTATTGAAATAAGCGCTGTGGAAATAAACGCTGCAGAAATACAAGTGCAAAAAAGAACCCTCTAAGCCGGAGTTTGTAACTATGTTCGTGATCATTGGATATCTCGTTGTCCTGGGGTCGATATTTGGCGGCTATGCTCTGGCGGGCGGCCATCTTGGCGCATTGTGGCAGCCGCTGGAAGTGTTGATGATCGGCGGCGGCGCGTTAGGTGCGTTTGTTGTCGGCAATAATGCCAAAGCGCTCAAGGCTACATTTAAAGCGATCCCGAGCACGCTCAAGGGATCCCGGTTCACCAAATCGCTTTACATGGATTTGCTCTCTTTACTTTATGAAATCCTCGGAAAAATACGTAAAGACGGCATGATGTCCATCGAAAATGATGTTGAAAACCCTGAAGATAGCGCACTTTTTGCAAAATATCCCAAGGTGCTTGCCGACAAACATCTGGTGGAATTCATTACGGATTATTTGCGCCTCATGGTCTCCGGCAACATGGATGCCTTCCAGATCGAAAACCTGATGGATAACGAAATCGAGACCCATCACATGGAAGGCCATGTACCTGTGCATTGCATTGCCAGGGTGGGGGATGCGCTTCCTGCTTTCGGCATTATCGCTGCGGTGATGGGGGTGGTGCACACGATGGAAAATGTGGCGCTGCCGCCCGCCGAGTTGGGCATTCTGATTGCGCATGCCCTGGTCGGTACCTTCCTTGGTATTTTGCTGGCTTATGGATTCGTCACGCCGCTTTCCGGATTGCTGGAGCAGAAGCTGGAAGAAAGCACCAAGATGTACCAGACCGTCAAGGTCACCTTGCTTGCCAGCCTGAATGGGTATGCTCCGGCTATCGCCGTCGAATTCGGTCGCAAGGTGCTTTATTCATCCGAGCGCCCCGGCTTCAATGAACTGGAAGATTTCGTCAAGCAGGCAAAATCGAGATGATGGCGCGCTGCATTTTGTTGATGTCGACCGGAGCTGATTGAAATGGCACAAGACACAATGCGCCCGATTATCGTCAAGCGTATCAAGAAGGTCTCGGGCGGACATCATGGTGGCGCCTGGAAGATTGCCTATGCCGATTTTGTCACGGCCATGATGGCGTTCTTTCTTTTGATGTGGCTGCTCGGGTCGACCACCAAGGCGCAACTCGAGGGTATTGCGGAATATTTCCAGACGCCGCTCAAGGTGGCGCTGCAAGGCGGACATGCCGTCGGCAACAGCAAGGTGATATTAAAAGGCGGCGGCCAGGATTTGACCAGCCAGAAAGGCCAGGTCAAGCGTGGCGATAATGATCCAGACAAAAAACTGGATACAGATGAAAGCCAGCCCAAGCCCATGAGTTACGAAGAGGCCAAGGCCGAGCTGCTCAAACAGGAGCGCCTCAGGCTGGAAGACCTCAAGAAAAGAATCGAGGAGGCGATTGATGCCAGCCCGATGTTGCGCCAGTTCAAGAATCAATTGCTGCTGGATATCACTTCCGAAGGCCTGCGCATCCAGATTGTGGATGAGCAGAATCGTCCGATGTTCGCCCTCGCCAGCGCCCAGTTGCAACCTTATGCGCGTCAGATTTTGCTGGAGATCGGCAAGATGCTGAACGGCGTTCCCAACAAGATCAGTTTGTCCGGGCATACCGATGGAGCCGCCTATAACCGTGGCGAGAAGGGTTACAGCAACTGGGAGCTTTCTGCCGACCGCGCAAATGCTTCCAGACGTGAATTGGTAGCCGGCGGTATGGATGAAGCCAAGATGCTGCGCGTCGTTGGTCTGTCATCTGCCGTGCTGTTCGATAAAAAAGATCCGCTGAATCCGGTTAACCGGCGCATCAGCATCATTGTCATGAACAAGCAGGCTGAAGAAAACGCGATCAAGGATGACTCCCCGGTTGATGTGCCGGTAGACGGCGATCGGTCCGCACTTGAAGCGGTGGTTGGTGAAACCCGATAACTGATGCTGTTTTTATTGTTTATTCCATGAATTGAATGCACAGAAGGCAGGGTAACTTATATGAGGCAAGCAATGAACAGGCAGAATGATTCGCCCGTGCCGGAGCTTGGAAGATTGCTGGCGGCACTGTGTGAAAACGGCAGCCAGCACTTGTCCCGGGTGGAGTCTGACCTGATGCAGACCATGTTTTTGTTGAACGAGGCGATTGAAAAGATCGGACAGCATTTCACTGCGATCCATCAGGCGGTGAGCGAGCAGCAGGCCGAGTTTGAGCTGTTACTGGCGCAGATGGTTTTGCCTGCGCAACTGAAGAATAGTGAACATGTCTCGGCTCTCCGCGACCTGCGGGAGGTGATCGGCGATGAGGTCAATTCTGCCGTGGTCGGTATGCAATTTCATGACCTGACCAGCCAGTTGATATCGCGCACAATCAGCCGCTCGAATGGTTTGCGTGACCTGCTTTTGACCTTCAAGGCACATGGGGATGGCATAAGCGCCGCTCATGAACCAGGGGAAATGGCCAGGCTGCTTGGCGATATGGGTGAAAGCCTGAAGCATTGCAGCGCCGACCCGGCTGGCGAATCGTGTCACTCCGTGCGACAGCGGCATTTGGGTTGCGGCGAAATTGAATTGTTTTAATAGCGGATTTCTTGAAAAACAACAATGGAGCCGACTCGCTGACAGGCTCGTCAATACAGGGAAAGTATACAGATGGCAAAGACAATCTTGGCGGTAGATGATTCTGGCTCATTGCGCCAGATGGTGGCGTTCAGTCTGCAGGCCGCCGGCTACAACGTCGTGCAGGCCGTGGATGGGCAGGACGGTTTGAACAAGGCAAAAGAGAAAACGGTGGATCTGGTGCTGACCGACCAGAACATGCCGATCATGGACGGCCTGACATTGATCAAGTCCCTGCGCGGACTAGGCTCGTACCAGAAAGTGCCGATCCTGATGCTGACCACGGAGTCCAGCGATGAGATGAAGGCAAAAGGCAAGGCTGCTGGAGCCAATGGCTGGCTGGTCAAGCCGTTCGACCCCAAGCGCCTGATCGAAGTTGTGCAGAAAGTGATCGGTTAGTTTGCGAAGGAAGCGACGGGAGCAAATGAATCTCGCCCAGATAACCAGAAAATACCCGGGAGTAGTGCGATGACAGTGGATATGAGCCAGTTTTATGAGGTCTTCTTCGATGAAGCGGAAGAGTTGCTGGCGGAAGCCGAGCGCCTGCTGCTGGCCATTGATGTCGAGAATCCGGACAACGAGGACCTGAACGCCATTTTCCGTGCCGCACATTCGATCAAGGGTGGCGCGGCCACTTTCGGTTTCATGGATATGACCGAGATCACCCATGTGCTGGAAAACCTGCTGGACAGGATACGCAAGCATGAAATGGCGCTGACGGTTGAACATGTCGATGCTTTTCTCGCTGCCAAGGACGTGCTTGAGATGGAGCTGGACGGGCATCGTAATGGGGCGGACGTGGATCAGGAGCAGGTGGCGGCAGTCAAGACGCGGCTGGCTTCCCTGACCCAGGCTGAGGCGGCAGGAGATTCTACGCCAGCGGTAGACACAGCGCCCGCGGCAGACTCAGTCTCCGCCGTGACGCCTGCGGCGCCTGTAGAGGCGAGCCAAGTGAGCGCTCACGTTGTTGCTCCTGCTGCGGCTTTGCCGCCGTCGGCCGACGGGCTGACACAGTTCAATATCCTGCTGCCCGAGCTCAAGGAAAAGGATATTGCGAATTTGCAGGAAGAGCTGGGATTGTTGGGCGAGGTGGCGGGCAGCAAACATGAAAGCGGCCGCACTTTACTTACGCTGAATACCGACTCCAGCGAGTCGGACATTGTTTCAATCTGCTCATTTATCCTGAATCCCGATGACCTGGTGATTACGCAGGCAACGGCTGCCATCGCCGCTGAGCATGTAGCTGAACAGGTGGCCGAGGCAGGCAATGCGGAAACTGATGCCTCGGTCAAAGTACATGAGGAAGCCGGCTATGGCTTGTTTGCCGGAGAAGGCAAAGAGGCGGTGGAAGAGGGTTATGGTTTCTTTGCGCCCTTTACCCCGCATGCCGACGCACAGCAGTCATTGAAGATTGATGACAATACGGCAGCGATAAGTCAGGAGGAGATTGCCAGGGCAGTGGCAAGCCCTGTTGAAACAGCGGCCGCAAACAAGGCTTCAGCGGTCACTGAGAAGAGCGAAAAGAGGAATCCGGCCAAACCGGATGCCGGGCATGCCAGTGCCGAAACAACGTCGATACGTGTGGGGGTGGAGAAGGTCGATCAGCTGATCAACCTGGTTGGGGAGTTGGTGATTACCCAGGCCATGATCGAACAGCGCATCAATGCGCTGGACCCCATACATCATGAGGCGCTGATCAACAGTGTTGGCCAGTTGACCCGCAATACCCGCGATCTGCAGGAAGCGGTCATGTCTATCCGCATGATGCCGATGGATTTTGTCTTTTCCCGCTTTCCGCGCATGGTGCGCGACCTGGCTGGCAAGCTGGGCAAGAAAGTGGAACTGGTCACGGTCGGTGCTGCGACCGAGCTGGACAAGGGTTTGATCGAGCGCATTGTCGACCCGTTGACGCATCTGGTGCGCAACAGTGTCGACCATGGTGTCGAGACACCGGACAAACGCAAGTCTGCCAACAAGCCGGAAGCCGGGAAGCTCACATTATCTGCCGCACATAAGGGCGGCAGTATCGTCATTGAAGTGACGGATGACGGTGCCGGCCTCAACCGTGACAAGCTGCTTGCCAAGGCGAAAAGCAATGGCTTGAGCGTCAGCGAGAATATGTCGGATAGCGAGGTATATCAGCTGATTTTTGCGCCGGGATTCTCAACGGCGGAAGTGGTCACCGATGTTTCCGGCCGCGGTGTCGGCATGGATGTGGTGAAACGCAATATCGCCGCCATGAACGGCAGCATCGAGATCCGTTCGGCCCTGGGTTATGGCACGACCATCGCGATTTCACTGCCGCTTACGCTGGCGATCCTGGATGGCATGTCCGTCTCGCTCGGCAGCAGCGTTTATGTGATTCCGCTCAACCTGATCGTCGAGACGCTGCAACCGCGCGCCGAGGACATGAAGACCGTGACCGGTGAAGGGCGCATGGTGCATGTGCGCGGCGAATATTTGCCGGTCATTGCATTGCATGCGCTTTTCGGTCAGGAGACCGAGATCCTGGACCCTACCCAGGGCGTGCTGGTGCTGATCGAGGCGGAGGGCAAGAAGGCCGCCCTGTTCGTCGATGCGCTGGTCGGCCAGCAACAGGTGGTGATCAAGAGCCTGGAAACCAATTTCAGAAAAATTCAGGGCGTCTCGGGTGCGACCATCATGGGCGATGGCTCGGTCGCATTGATTCTTGACGTTCCGGCACTTATCCAGATGGGGCAAACGCATAACTATCTGACTGGGGCCACTTCATTTGCCAGCAAGGCAGTCCAAACCATCAGCAAGGAGTACACACAATGAATATGGTCGTAGAAGAAGTCGAAGGCAAGGCAAGTCAGGGGGGCTCTGTTGCAGGCGAGTTCCTGACTTTTGTACTGGGCAGCGAGGCTTATGGCCTGGAGATTCTCAAGGTGCAGGAAATCCGCGGATACGATGCCGTGACGCAGATCGCCAATACACCGGCTTTCATCAAGGGAGTCATCAACCTGCGCGGCAAGATCGTGCCCATTGTTGACCTGCGAGTGAAATTCAAAATGGGCAAGGTCGAGTACAACGAATTTACCGTTGTCATCATCCTGAATCTCGGCGGCCGCGTCGTCGGTATCGTGGTGGATG
>PHCM01000277.1 GCA_002842255.1 Betaproteobacteria bacterium HGW-Betaproteobacteria-2
AATCAGACCGTTGCTGGCAGCAGCAGATTTATCGATGCTACCAGCACGTTTCACCGATGCCGATTATCTGGTCATCAACTGGCCAGAACTGGAAAATGCTGCATCCTACCAAGTGAGCCTGGCATCGGATAACGATATGCAGCAAGTAGTCGCCAATATCGAATCCGAAACACCGCTTGTCAAACTCACCGGCCTCGAAGATGGTGAGTACATTGTCGGTGTTCGCGCCGTGGATATGGAAGGCATCATCGGCTTTGAAAAGGTGCATGGCATCAGCATCAAGGCGCAACCTGTCTTTCCTTTTTATCTTGCCCCCGCAAATCACCAGATCACCGGAAATAAAGTCGATTTGTTGTGCACCCAAGTGCTGGGTGCATCAGCCTATCGGCTTCAGGTCTCCAGATCGCAGGACTTTTCTTCTGCTATCGTCGATGCGGTACATCAGGATGCCTGCGGCCATACCGCCACAGACCTGGAAAATGGCCGTTATTTCTGGCGTACAGCAGCCATTACATCTGCCGCCGACGGCCAGCATAAACAAGGACCTTTCAGCGAACCGGCACAATTTGAAGTAATCGATTCAACCAGTGCCAGTAACTTCCAGATACCTTCTGGCGCATTCTGGGTGGACAACAGAAACCTGAGTTTCTCGGCGCAAATCAGCCGTGATGAGGATTTTTCCAGCATCGTTGGCGAGCAGGCCTTGCAGGATCAATTCATATCGCTGGATAACCTGTCTCCCGGAAGCTATTACATACGGATTCAGGCCACGGACATTGACAACTTCACTACAGCACACTCGACGCCACGCATCGTAACGATCAAGCCCGTGGAGGATACGGTAGAACGCACATGGGCCGACAAACCCAAATATTAACCAACAATCATCCATGACCCTGCCGTTCAGTTCAACATTGTCACACCCGCCGGTTGTCCATCCTGAAAGCCAATGATTAATCATAAACAGCCCGCATCCAGGCTGATTCCCGGTTTTCTTTGGCAAATTAACTTATGGGCACCTATCTCCATAGGCGTGCTCATCATCGTTATTTTTCTCTCTCCGCAAGAACGGTTGCTGAAACTTAATCATCTGATTCAGGATCTCGTTATTGCCAACCAGGAACGAGATCCCACCGGCGATATCATCATCGTTGCCATCGATGATAAAAGCATTGCAGCACTGGGCCGCTGGCCATGGCGTCGTGCAGTACATGCAGAATTACTGGATAGAATAGGCGCGGACAATCCCAAGGCCATCGGTCTGGATGTGCTGTTCACCGAGCCGGATCTTACCCACCACAATGACGACACCTTGCTTGCAGCGTCGATCAAACGTAATGGTCCGGTGGTGTTACCGGTTTTCATTCAATCGTTTGGTGCCAGACATCAGATTATGACCCCTCTGGCTCTGATAGCTGAACATGCTGCCGGGTTGGGACAACCCCACCTGAAAGTAGACAATGATGGTGTCGTTCGCAGCACCTATTTACTGGCGCAGGCCGATGGGCAAACCTTGCACCAGTTAAGCAAAGTTTTGCTCGATGTCGACGGTGATAATTCAACCAGCTCGGCATTGTCTGCTACGCACTCCACTGACGCCAGCCCTGTACTTTGGCAACAACAGAACCTCATGACCATTCCCTATGCAGGCCCGGTCGGACATTTTGAACGCATTTCCTACATCGACGTGATACGCGGAGTTCTACCCAAGGGTACTTTCAGCAACAAATATGTGCTGATAGGTGCGACTGCAACCAGTGTCGGCGACCAGTACGCTACTCCGGCTACCGATAATTCTGTGCTTATGCCCGGTGTGGAGATTCTTGCCAACGTAACTGATGCCATGTTGGCAGGCATTACCCTCCAGCCTGCCAGCGATACTCAGAATGCCATTTTCAACTTGCTCTTTGTGAGCATTTCACTGATTGGCTTCATGCTGCTGAGCCCATTCTTCGCGCTGCTACTTACCATCCTTCTGGCACTGGCATCAGTCTTCAGCACTTTTTACCTGGCCGGTTTTACAGGAATT
>PHCM01000278.1 GCA_002842255.1 Betaproteobacteria bacterium HGW-Betaproteobacteria-2
ATCACCATTGAACTCGATGCAGAAAAAGCACCCATCACCACCGCCAGTTTTCTGGAATACGTCAACAGCGGCTTTTACGCCAACACGATTTTTCACCGCGTGATCGACGGCTTCATGATTCAGGGCGGCGGTTTTGAACCGGGCATGAACCAGAAGCCTACCAACGCATCGATCAAGAACGAAGCTAATAACGGTCTCAAAAACAGCATTTACACGATCGCAATGGCACGTACTCCGAACCCTGATTCGGCCAGCAGCCAGTTTTTCATTAACGTTAACGACAATGATTTTCTGAATTTCACCGCACCGACAGCACAAGGCTGGGGTTACTGCGTGTTCGGCAAGGTAGTGGAAGGCATGGAAGTGGTCGACGCCATCAGAAAAGTGAAGACTGGCAGCAAAGCCGGGCATCAGGATGTGCCGGTGGAAGACGTCATCATCGAACGCGCCGAAGTCGTCTGACAGACGTCTTTCATCAAAAGAACCCTTTAATCATGCAAACCAGCGGAAATGAAGATCGACACACGCTCTTCATTTCCGATTTGCATCTGTGCGCTTCCCGCCCGGCCATCACCGAACAATTCGTCCGTTTTCTGGACAGCACGGCACGCCGGGCCGATGCGCTCTACATTCTCGGCGACCTTTTCGAGTATTGGGCAGGCGATGACGATCTGGCGGATCCGCACAATCAAATCGTCATTCAGGCACTAAAGCGGCTTTCGACACACGGCGTTCCCTGCTACCTGATACACGGCAACCGTGACTTTCTGTTGGGCAATGAGTTCGCGGAGACGGCAGACCTGCAGATTCTGCAGGATCCGACCATGCACGATCTCCATGGGCACCGTGTCCTGTTAAGTCATGGCGATGCACTATGCACTGATGACCTCGCCTATCAGGAATTCCGTCAGCAGGTTCGCCACCCTGCCTGGCAAGCCCAATTCCTGGCTCAGCCCTTGTCTGCGAGAAAAGCCCAGATCGAGGCTTTGCGCATGCGTAGCGAACAGGAGAAATCCGGAAAATCGGAAGTCATCATGGACGTCAACCAGGACGCCGTCTTTGCACTGCTCAGAGCGTACGACTACCCCGACATCTTTATTCACGGCCACACGCACAGACCGGCCAGGCATGATATTGAAATCGACCGGCACCACATCGTGCGCTGGGTATTGGGCGACTGGTATGAAGAAGGAAGCTGCCTACGGCTGGATGCGGATGGTTGCAAGGCCCTGCCACTTGCATAGCCCGGGCTAACCAGCCATGAAGACCATCATCGTCTGCGTCAACCATCGCACCAACCCCAACCAGCCTTCCTGCGGCGCACGCGGCGGTATCGAAATCGCTGACCTGGTGGAAGCCGAGATTTCAAGGCCAAGACTGAATATCCGCATGGAACGATTCAAATGCCTGGGTTTCTGCGAGCGCGGACCCAATCTCAAAATCGCGCCTGACGGCCGCTTCATTTACGGCGCAAAACCTGAAGATATGCCACAGCTAATTCAGGAAATCGCCAATAAAGCTGAAGACTGAATCCGGTTCATCCCGAACCGGCTGACTATGACTATGACTGTTGATTGGTCCGATAGACCGAGTACGGGTCATACCCGGGAATTTTCGACTCATCCACCTCGTCGATCTGTTCCGGCTCGAGGAATTTCTCGGCATAGCGCATATATATCTTGTCGTGAATAAAGATGTCGAACAGGTCCGGGTCAATATGATGATCCAGCTTCATCTGGCCGAGAATATGCAGCGACTCGGTGAGAGTCTTGGCTTTCTTGTAAGGACGATCTCGCGAGGTTAGCGCTTCGAAAATATCGGCAATGCCCATCACCCTGGCTGGAATCGACATCTGCTCACGCGCCAGGCCGCGCGGATAACCCTTGCCGTCCATGCGCTCATGATGCCCACCGGCATATTCCGGCACGCGCTTCAGATCCTTCGGATAAGGCAACGATTCCAGCATATTGATGGTTACCACAATATGGTTATTGATAATGGCACGCTCCTCCGCGGTCAG
>PHCM01000279.1 GCA_002842255.1 Betaproteobacteria bacterium HGW-Betaproteobacteria-2
TGCATGGCCTGAAGATTTTCGGACCGACCCAGGCTGCCGCACAACTGGAATCCTCCAAGGACTTCGCCAAAGCCTTCATGCTGCGTCACGGCATTCCGACCGCAGCCTACGCCACCTTCACCGATGCCAAAGCCGCTCATGATTACGTCAATCAACAGGGCGCTCCCATCGTCATCAAGGCCGACGGTCTGGCCGCAGGCAAGGGCGTGGTCGTCGCCATGTCGCTGGATGAAGCGCACAACGCCATCGACGCCATGCTGGCGGATAACAAGCTCGGCAGTGCCGGTGCACGTGTCGTCATCGAAGAGTTCCTGACCGGCGAAGAAGCCAGCTTCATCGTCATGGTCGACGGCAAGAATATCCTGCCGCTGGCCACCAGCCAGGACCACAAGCGCCTGCTGGACGGCGACCAGGGGCCCAACACCGGTGGCATGGGCGCCTATTCCCCAGCCCCGGTCGTCACGCCGGAAATCCACGCCCGCGCCATGCGCGAGATCATCACACCCACAGTGGCTGGCATGGCAAAAGACGGGATTCCCTATACCGGTTTTCTCTATGCCGGTTTGATGATCAGCCCCGATGGCAGTGTCAAAACCCTGGAATTCAACTGCCGCATGGGTGACCCGGAAACCCAGCCCATCCTGTTGCGATTGAAGAGCGATCTGGTAGAACTGCTGGAACATGCCGTTGCCGGCACACTGGACCAGGCAGAAGCCGAATGGGACAGACGCGTCGCTCTCGGTGTCGTGATGGCTGCAGCCAATTACCCGGATAATCCGCGTACCGGCGATACGATCATCGGCCTGCCCGAGCACCTGGAAGATGCGCATGTGTTTCATGCCGGCACCAAACTGGTCGACGGCAAAGTCGTCACCAGCGGCGGCCGCGTACTCTGCGTCACCGCTCTCGGTGAAACCGTGAAATATGCGCAAAGCCGTGCCTATCAGATTGCCGAAGAGATCAAATTTGAGGGTGCGCAGTACCGCAGCGATATCGGCTATCGCGCCGTCAAAGGCTAAGAAAGCGCTGATTAAATGGCTGCGCGGGCGAATTGCTGCGTTACGCGGTACTCACAACCTCGCTGTATATCTCGGCTGCTGCGTTCCGTGCGCCTTGTGGCGTCAAGCCGCGCTGCCTTGGCAGCCGTCTTGACGGACACAACCCTTGCGGTTGCACTTCATCCCGCTCGCACGTTTAATCAGCGCTTTCTAAACATCCGGACCCGCCCATGACGATTTCAAGAAGCTTGCGACATTTCCTGAAATCGGGCGGCGTCATCGCCTATCCCACCGAATCAATTTTCGGGCTCGGTTGCGACCCCGGCAACCGCAAGGCGGTACAACGCATCCTGCGCCTGAAAGGCCGCCCGCAACGCAAAGGCCTGATTCTGGTCGCCGACCGCCTGAGCAAATTGCAGTCTTACATGGCACCTTTGAGCAATGCGCAAACCGGCCAAATGCTACAGTCCTGGCAGAACCCGGTACGCGGTCATACCTGGCTGGTGGCCGCCGCCAGACATTGCCCCAAATGGCTGACCGGCAAACACACGACGCTGGCGGTACGCGTCAGCAATCATGCCCTCACCGCCAGGCTGAGCCGCGAATCCGGTAGCGCACTGGTCTCCACCAGTGCCAATCGCAGCGGTTGCCAACCGGCCAAAACCACCCGAGAATGCTATCGTCTGTTCGGCAAACAAGTACGCGTCATCAAAGGCCTGACCGGCCGGGCGAAAAAACCTTCGATCATTCAGGACCTGGCCAGCGGCAAGATCATCCGGCCTTAAGCAAACCAATCAGGAACAGTGCATGAACACACAACCCGTTTTCGAATACCTGCAAGACCTGCAAAACCGCATCGTCGAAGCCGTGCAAATGGTCGATGGCAAACACTTCCTGCATGACAGCTGGCAGCGCCCGGAAGGCGGCGGCGGCACTTCCTGCATGCTGGAAGAAGGCAATGTATTCGAACGTGCCGGCATCGGCTTTTCCCATGTCATGGGCAACAAGCTGCCG
>PHCM01000014.1 GCA_002842255.1 Betaproteobacteria bacterium HGW-Betaproteobacteria-2
GCGCTTTATGCGCCACTTGCATCACAGGCACAGAAACTGTTGTCTCCTGCGGAGATGGGCGAGTTGTTCAAGGTGATGGCATTGGGCAAGCAATGTGAGTGTTCGCTACTTGGATTTTTACAGGGTGACCGGTCGCATACGCTTTAAGGAGGCGCTGATTAAATGAGTGAGCGGGATGAGGTGTAACCGCAAGGGTCATGTCCGTCAAGGGCCCGCTCCTTCGTCGCGACCTTGACGCCACAAGGCGACCGGTCGCATACGCTTTAGCTGGGCAATCGACGAAACCACCCTGAACGACTCAGGTATAATCGCCGCCTTATTATTGAGCGCAGATCACCATGTCCGAAAAAGACACATCCGCAAACGAGGATTTGAAGCATCGGCCGATACGCAGTTTTGTCCTGCGTCAGGGGCGTTTGACGCCTGCCCAGCAACGCGCGATCGAGACCAACATGCCGCGTTTCGGTGTTGCCTACAAACCGGAACTGCTGGACTTGGATGCTTTGTTCGGCCGTGCCGACAGCCGCAAGATTCTGGAGATCGGTTTCGGCATGGGCGACAGTACGGCAGCCATTGCTGTGGCTAATCCGGATATCGACTATCTGGGTATCGAGGTGCACGGCCCCGGTGTCGGAAATCTGCTCAGGCTGATCGAGGCTTCACAGCTGACCAACCTGCGGCTGGTGCAGCACGACGCAGTGGAAGTGCTGAACAACATGATTGCCGATGGTGCGCTGGATGGCGTACATATCTTCTTCCCCGATCCCTGGCACAAGAAGCGCCATAACAAGCGGCGTTTGATACAGTCAGCGTTCATCAGCATGCTGTGCAGCAAGCTGAAAGCGGGCGCTTACATTCATGTGGCGACGGATTGGCAAGAGTATGCGGAATGGGTGCTGGAAGTGCTGAGTGCCGAACCGTTGCTGGAAAACACCGCGAAGGATTATGCGCCGCGACCGGATTACCGGCCGCTGACCAAGTTCGAGAAGCGCGGCCTGAATCTAGGCCATGGTGTCTGGGACCTTATCTTCATCCGCAAATAACCACTGGCCGATGATCTTTTCGGCTTCTTCCACACCTTGTTTCTTCAGGCTGGAAAAGAGCTGTACCGTGCAATTTCCCCAGGTCTCGTTCAGTTCCTTTTTCACTGCCTGCAGGGTCTGGTTGGCGGCGTTGCGCGACAGCTTGTCGGATTTGGTCAGCAAAACATGTACAGGCTTGCCGCTGGGGCAGAACCAGTCGAGCATCTGCCGGTCAAGCGGCGTAAGAGGATGGCGGCAGTCCATGACCAGCACCAGTCCGTGCAATGACGTGCGGTAGCTGAGATAGGCGGACAGCGTCATCTGCCAGTGTTCGCGCATGGCCTGCGGCACTTTGGCATAACCATAGCCCGGCAGGTCGACCAGAAAGCGCTCATCACCCAACGCGAAAAAGTTGATCAGCTGGGTGCGGCCAGGTTGCTTGCTGACATAGGCGAGCCGGTTGTGGTTGGCCATCGTGTTGAGCGCGCTGGATTTGCCGGCATTGGAGCGCCCCGCGAACGCGACCTCGACCCCCGCTGGCGGCGGCAGATCACGCAGGTTGTGCGCGGAGATGTAAAAGCTGGCATTTTGAAACAGGGGCATGAGAGATAAACTTATAAAGCGCTGAAAGAGTGGAAAATGCTATCACGATATGATGCTTTTCGATAAAATAGCGCGATTAATGTTCTAAAACCATTTCTGTATCAACTGTTGAGTACTGAGGAGTCGGGTATGAGTTTCCGTATTATTGCGGCATTTGCGTTGGGTTTGTTCAGTGCCGTTTCTGCCAATGCTGCTGGCGATGCAGCCAAAGGTGCCACGATTGCCAAACAGGTCTGTATGGCCTGCCATGGCGCTGATGGCAACAGCATGATCCCGATGTACCCGAAGCTGGCTGGCCAGCATCCTGAATATATCGCCAAGCAGTTGAACAACTTCAAATCCGGCGAACGCAACAATGCAATCATGGCTGGCATGGTGACTACCTTGTCACCTGAAGACATGGGCAACCTCGGTGCTTTCTATGCTTCCCAGGCTGCCAAGGGTGGCACTGCACAATCCAATGGCAAGGGTTCTGCCGGTGAAAAAATCTACAAGGCGGGAGTCGCCGGTAAAGGTGTGCCCGCCTGCGCTTCCTGCCACGGTCCTACCGGTAGCGGTGTGCCAGTGCAGTTCCCACGTCTTGCTGGTCAGCATGCCGAATACACCATTGCCCAGCTGAAAACATTCCGCTCCGGCGAACGCGCCAACGATGCTGCCAAGATGATGCGCATGATTGCAGCCAAGTTGAGTGATGAAGAAATGGCTGCGGTCGCTGACTACATCCAGGGTCTGCGTTAAGCGATAGTCGTAGTAAATTCATGGGTCAAGGGTGGCATATGCCACCCTTGACTTTATCCAGCGTATGCTTTTCCGGCCACAGCCATCTTCTTGTGAGTGATGGCAACTCGTGGCCAGGCTTGCTGTCCTAATTCCGGATTATCAACACTCAATCAAACGATAAAGCGAAACGATAAAGCCTTGAAGTCACGCCAAACCACTTCCAAACGCCTTTATGAGCTCCTGAGTTCCATGCGCTTTGCCGTCAGTCTGCTGACGGTATTGGGCATCGCTTCCATCATTGGTACCGTTCTCAAGCAGAATGAGCCGTACACCAATTACATCATTCAGTTCGGCCAGTTCTGGTTTGAAGTCTTCGAAGTGTTGGGGCTCTATGACGTCTATCACAGCGTCTGGTTTTTGCTGATTCTGCTGTTCCTGGTCATTTCCACCAGCCTCTGCGTTTATCGCAACTCCCCCAACATGCTGCGCGAGATGCGTGTCTGGCGTGAGCATGCCACCGAGAAATCCTTGCGTGCCTTCAGTCATCAGCATGAGTATCAGGCGAACGGCACACCGGATGAAATCAGGGCTGGTCTGACACGCTTTCTGACGGCACGGGGCTTCCGTTTCAAGACGGTACAGCACGAGAACGGCGATCAACTGATCGCGGCGAAAGCCGGCACCTATCAGCGTCTCGGTTATATCTTTACGCATACCGCCATCGTCGTCATCTGCGTGGGCGGTCTGATCGACGGCAATGTGCCGTTCAAGGTGCAGGAGCTGCTTGGCTACAAGACGGTCGAAGTGCGCGATATCGCGGCTTCCGAAGTGCCGGCCGAGAGCCGTCTGTCCACTGCCAATCTGTCATTCCGCGGCAATATGACCTTGCCGGAAGGCACCAGTGCCGACGTCGCCTTCATGCGCATGCGGGACGGTTATCTGGTGCAGGAGCTGCCGTTCCGGGTGGCACTCAAGGATTTCCGCATCGAACACTATGCTACAGGCCAGCCCAAGTCCTTCGAGAGTGATCTGGTCATCACCGATCCGGATCTGGCCGAGCCGCTGGAAGCCACTATCAGTGTCAACAAGCCATTGATCTACAAGGGCATCGCCATTTATCAATCCGATTTCCAGGATGGCGGTTCCAACCTGGATTTCAATCTCTGGGGTCTGTTCAGCAATCAAGTGGCGCCGTTGTCAGTCCGGGGCACGATACATCAGGAAGTGACGCTGGGTGAAGGCGATACTGCATTGACGGTAGAATTCGATGATTTCCGTAAATTCAATATTCTCAACCTGACTGCCGATGGCAAGGGCAAGCCGCATAATGTCGGCCCCAATGTCACGTTCAAGGTGCGCGATACACAAGGACAGGCGCGCGAATACGTGACCTACATGCAGCCATTGAAGCTGGATGAGAGATTCTATTTCGTTTCCGGCATGCGTCCGGCCTTGCAGGAAGAGTTCAAGTACCTGCGCATCCCGGTCGATGAGAATTTCGAAATCGAAGGCTTCATGCGCCTGCGTGCCGCGATGATGGACAGCGCGGCGCATGCGGAGATTGCCCGTCGCCTGACCAAGTCGTCATTGTCTGCCGATGCTGACAATGACGATATGAAGGGGAAGTTCGAGTCCAGTGTCACGCAATTGCTCAGGGCGTTTGCCGAGGGTGGGTACACCAGAATTGCCGCGCTGATCGAAGATTCCGTGCCGGAGGAGCAACGTGACAATGCAGCACAAACTTACATCAAGATTATCAGCAGTGCGGCATTTGAAGCGCATAATCTGGCACGTGAACGCGCAGATAAGTCACCCGCAGTGGCGGATGAAGAGACCTTGATTTTCCTGCAGGACAGCCTTAACAGCTTGAGCGATATATTCTTTTATGGTGCGCCGTTCTATCTGGAGCTGAAGGAGTATGAACATCGCGAGGCCAGCGGACTGCAGCTGACGCGCTCGCCCGGCAAGAACCTGGTGTATTCCGGTTCGGTTTTGCTGGTGCTTGGCATTTTTGCCATGATCTATATTCGTGAACGCCGAATCTGGTTGCTGGTCAAATCCGACAATCGGGTATTGTTTGCCATGTCTTCCAATCGCAAGAACCGCGATCTGGATCTGGAGTTTGCCCGTTATCAGGAGCAATTGCAGCGTCTGTTGGCCTAGTAAGCACAGACCTATTTTTGGGAAAACAGTATGAATAACGCCTTGATCAACGATGAACCGATTCCACTGTTAAAACGCCTGAACTGGCAGGATTGGCTCTATTCCATTGTGCTGCTGGCGGGCGCCATATTCGCCTTTAATCGCTACAGCCATCACATGGACGTCTATGAGCAGGGCTTTCTGTTCGGCGCCGTGGCGACTTTCAGCTGGCTGGGTTGGTCATGGAAAGCCATGCGTAACCTTGTTCTCGGTGTTGGCGTGCTCAGTCTCTTCGCCATCTTTGTTTATGATGCAGACCTGCAACGAGCCGAGCAGGCATTCTTTCTCAAATATCTGATCTCCAGCCAATCGGCCATCATGTGGATGAACGTGCTGTTCATCCTGGCTACCGTGACTTACTGGGTGGCATTGTTCAACCGCTCGCAATTCACCGGCAAGTTCGCTTCCTCGCTTGCCTGGGCCGCTGTGCTGATGGGCTTTGTCGGGCTCATGGTGCGCTGGTATGAGTCCTATCTGATCGCGCCGGATGTCGGCTACATTCCTGTCAGCAATCTGTATGAAGTGTTCATCCTGTTCTGCCTGATCACTGCGCTGCTCTATCTTTATTACGAACGGCGTTATGCGACGCGCCAGCTCGGCGGCTTCGTCATGCTGATCATCAGTGCTGCCGTCGGTTTCATCCTCTGGTATATCTTCGATCGTGAGGCGTACACGATTCAGCCGCTGGTGCCGGCGTTGCAATCCTACTGGATGAAAATACACGTGCCCGCCAACTTTATCGGTTACGGCGCCTTCTCTCTCGCTGCCATGGTGGGTATTGCCTACCTGCTGTCAGCTCGGGGCATCCTCGCATCCCGCCTGCCGTCACTGGATACCATGGATGACCTGATGTACAAGGCGATTGCCGTCGGTTTTGCCTTCTTTACCATCGCGACCATTCTTGGCGCCATGTGGGCGGCGGAAGCCTGGGGCGGATACTGGTCCTGGGATCCGAAGGAGACCTGGGCGCTGATTGTCTGGCTGAATTATGCGGCTTGGCTGCACTTGCGTCTGGTCAAGGGCATGCGGGGCCCGATTCTGGCATGGTGGGCCGTGGTCGGACTGTTTGTCACCACTTTTGCTTTCATCGGTGTCAACATGTTCCTTTCCGGGTTACATTCTTACGGTGAACTATAAGGCTAAGTAATAATAAAAAACCAGGCCAAAAACGCCTGGTTTTTTTATGGTTTCAAATTTTGATCCTCAGAATCAGTTTTCCTGTTCCAGCCGGAATCTCACGTTACCATCGCTGTTCTCGACCAGATTCAGTGCATAGCCTGCCTGCCTTGATTGTTTGGCAGCATGGTATAGCCCGATTCCCAGACCGTTCTCCGAGCGCACGTGTTTCTTGAAGAGGTGTTCTGCTTTATCCTGCGGCATGGCCTTGCCGGTATCTGAAACTTCCAGACAAAATTTCTCTCCCGTATTCAGTTCAGCCACGATTTCTATGCCAGGTTCATTGCGGGATTTCTCAATGGCGTTCTGCAACAGGTTGTCCACAACGCTGTCCAGCACTTCATCATCCACATCAATATCAGGCAACTTGCCGCAGAGGAAGTGGATAGCAGATCGATGGTGTCGTTGCTGCAGACTGGTCCACCAGTCGGCCAGCCTGGTTTTGCGGTTGCTACTGGTGTTCGGTGCCTGCAACTTGTCCAGCGTGAGTGCCAGACGTTGATTCATTTTGGGTAACTGTCGTCTGATCAGGTCTGCCAGCAGTGCGTCATCGTGGTTAGGAGTCAGCTCCGCGGCGCTACACAGCGCACTCATGGATTGCACGATGTTCTTGATGTCATGCGTCAGACGCGCACCCGTTTCGTAAACCGCCTGCATGTAGGCATTCTGCTGCAGGGTTTCTTCGCGGCGCTTCGCTTCGTAGAACTCGCCTAGCACCTGGGTCAGCAGATTTAGGTGCAGTGAAAGTGCCGGTGTCAGTGTGAAGCGCGTGTAGAGCTGCATGCTGACACCATGAAATTTGAGTTCGGAGTAGTGTTTGCTCTTGACTCCAAGCTCCCCGCTGCTTTCGGCGGTATCCCAGGTGATGCCGCTGACCCAGGGCAGGCTGGCGATTTCACGCATGGCGGATTCGATAAATTCCTTGGCTGAGTTTTTCTTTTCAGCCAGTTCGGCAATATTCTTGACCCATTGTTCGAATGGCAGGCCCAGGCTCAGCAGATAGCGGGAAAGCAGATGGCCGATGCCGGCAAATCCTGCGCGCGGATTCCATAACCAGCTGATGGCCAGCAGGGCGAAAGCCAAGCCAAATAGCACCTTTACCAGGACTATTGCATAGTTCGCGCCGCTCGATGTCTCGATGGCATAGCTGCCCAATACCAGAATCACTGCCAACAGCAGCAGCACAAGCGTATAGAAAAAGTCGATGGTTGGTGGTAAGGGGCTGCTGGCATCATCGGTGGCGGCAACCAGAATCGCGATTGGCAGTAAAGGCATCAGGAAGGTAACAACAAATTCAGTGATGGCGATATCCTGCGCATTTCCCAGAAGCTTGGGCACAATCCAGAGCAGCAGCATCGCCAGCAGATAGCCGGCGGCAAACAAATAGGCCATTTGGCTTCTGGTTTTACTGGAAAAAACGCGTCCGCCCAATAGTCCAAAGAGTACAGCGACCCAGAAAGCCATCAGCCACCAGCTCATGTAGTAGGTGAGTAGCAGTCCGCCGGCGATGAATAATGCTGCAGCGAAATGTGAAAGCGAGGCCTGTGTTCGCCAGATCGGTTGCCAGAGCAAAAAGAAACCATAATGACAAAGCAGGAATGCTTTTTGCACAAAACCATCCAACCCCCAAACGAGGACGATATGCAAGCTTAAAAGCATGAGCCCCAAGGATAGGCGGTGAAAGAGGTTGCTGGTTTTTGTAGCAAGTAGTTTGAAGGGCATAATGAGCCTGAATTAAAGTTTAAGTGTCAGTTTTTTGTCGATATCGTCGATATCTCGACATGTTTTTTGCTGCTCGCAAGTTATTTGCCTGAAAAATACTGTGCTGATAAGGTGTTGGCTGAGCGGTGTATTGGCATGAAGTTTGCAATATTGAATTCATCAAATCAATGGCTATCGTAATGCATACGTGCCAACTGGGGAACAAAATGAAAAAACAATCAGGTTTTACGCTTATCGAATTGGCCATTGTGCTGGTGATTATCGGTTTGCTGCTCGGCGGTGTGCTGAAGGGTCAGGAGTTGATCAACAGTGCCAAGGTCAAGAATATGGCGACTGATTTCAAGAATGTTCAAGTCTATCTCTACGGATACCAAGATAAATATAAGGCTATACCAGGGGATGATTCGAGTGTAACTGGTGCAGCGGGTGGCCGATTTGGCACTGATGCTACAGCGGCAACTGGAACCACTAAGGGTAATGGGATCATCAACGGTGACTGGAATGCGACGACTGCTACAGAATCCTGCGTCTTTTGGCAGCAGGTTCGTTTGGCTGGCATGGCGCCAGGTCCGACTGTCGTTGATTGTGCCAATGGCGCTGCATATGTACCGAAGAATGCTGATGGTGGTCGTATAGGTATTCAAAGTGTGTCTACACTTACGACTATCACGGGAATGACGGGTGCTTATGCAGTTTGTTCAGATGGGATTCTTGGTAGATTTGCTAAGCAGTTAGATACAACACTGGATGATGGTGAAACTTCAACTGGTTCTGTGAGAGCCGTTGTGAGCGGTACTTCGGGGGCTGGTGTGACTACTGCATCTATCACTACGGCTCAAGAATCTGTTCCATACACTGTATGCATGAGTTTTTGATGTTTTGAGTATAAAAAGCCCGCTTCGGCGGGCTTTTTATTTTGTTCTTACGACAACTGCAATAATTGCATTAAAATAGCCGGCTTATAACACCAACAACATGCCATGACTGACAATATCGTCGAAATTGACAATCTATCGTTCGGCTACAAGGGCCGCTTGCTGCATAAGGGCATCAATATGTCTTTTCCGCGCGGCAAGATCGTGGCCATCATGGGCGGCAGCGGTAGCGGCAAGACCACGATTCTGCGCCTCATCGGCGGGCAGTTGAAGCCGGTCCAGGGCGAGGTGCGCGTCGGTGACAAGGTGGTGCATGAGCAGGGGCGTAATGATTTGCAGAAACTGCGTCGCAAGATGGGCATGCTGTTTCAGCAAGGTGCGCTGTTCACGGATCTGTCGGTTTACGAGAACGTGGCGTTCCCCATGCGTGAGCATACCAACCTGCCGGAATCGATGATTCGTGATCTGGTCATGATGAAGTTGAATGCGGTCGGTTTGCGCGGTGCGCGTGACTTGATGGCCACCGAGTTGTCCGGCGGCATGGCCCGCCGCGTGGCGTTGGCGCGGGCTGTGGCGCTTGATCCGGAAATTATCATGTACGACGAACCTTTTGCAGGCTTGGACCCGATTTCCATGGGCGTGATCTGCAATCTGATCCGCAACCTGAATGATGCGCTGGGTGCAACTTCCCTCGTCGTGACGCACGATGTGAAAGAGGCTTTTTCCTTTGTCGATTATGTCTATTTTATCGCTGATGGTGTGGTGGCGGCCGAGGGTACACCTGCAGAATTGCGTGAATCCACATTGCCCTTTGTTCATCAGTTTGTGCATGGTGAGGTGGATGGTCCGGTGCCATTCCACTATGCTGCTCCGGATTACAGGCGCGATATGTTGAGGGGGCACGATGTTTAAGGGAGTGGTCTCGAAGCTGGCGAGTGTGCTGCAGAATTTCGGTCATCGCCTGATAGAGCAGTTCTGGCGACTGGGTTCGGCCAGCCGTTTGTTTGGTTACACCCTGGCTTCGTCCGGTGAAAGTCTGCGTCGACCGTTCTTGGTCATCCGCGAGATTTACTTTACCGGTGTGTTGTCACTCATCATTATTCTGGTGTCGGCATTTTTCGTCGGCATGGTGCTGGCCTTGCAGGGCTATAACACCTTGCAGAAATATGGCTCGTCTGAGGCGATCGGGGTTCTGGTTGCGTTGTCTCTGGTTCGTGAGTTGGGGCCGGTGGTGACGGCGCTGCTGTTCGCCGGGCGCGCAGGCACGGCGATCACCGCAGAAATCGGCCTGATGAAGGCGACCGAGCAGTTGTCCGCGATGGAGATGATGGCCGTCAGTCCGATTGCCCGAGTTGTTGCACCGCGCTTCTGGGGCGGTGTCATCAGTATGCCCTTATTGGCATCGCTGTTCTCCATGGTCGGTATTCTGGGTGGTTACCTGGTTGCCGTGCCGTTGATCGGTGTGGATGGCGGTGCTTTCTGGTCGCAGATGCAGGCTTCTGTCGATTTCAGGGAAGATGTAATGAATGGCTTTATCAAGAGCTGTGTGTTTGGTGTGGCTTGCACCATGATCGCCTTGTTCGAAGGCTATGATGCGCCACCGACAGCGGAGGGTGTAAGTCGTGCAACAACACGTACTGTGGTGAATTCCTCATTGGCTGTGTTGGGGCTGGATTTTGTCATGACTTCGTTCATGATCAGCTGAACGGTATCGGGGATTCTGAGGAGATATGATGGATAGAACCAAAATTGACTTGTGGGTGGGTATTTTTGCTGCCATTGGCGTCGCAGCGCTGCTCGGTCTGGCGATGAAGGTGGGTAACCTCACCACTTCAAATATTGGCGAGACTTATACAGTGACTGCTGGTTTCCAGAATATTGGCGGTCTCAAGCCGCGTTCACCGGTCAAGAGTGCCGGCGTGGTCGTGGGTCGAATCGATGCGATTCAGTTCGATAGCGCAACTTATGAGGCCAAGGTGACTCTCAAGTTGGATAAGCGTTACCTGTTCCCCAAGGATACTTTCGCCAATATCTACACGGCTGGTTTGCTTGGTGAGCAGTACATCGGCCTGGAGCCAGGTGGCGATGAAGAATATTTGCAGGAAGACGATAAAATCATGCAGACACAGGATGCCGTTGTGCTTGAAAAGATGATTAGTCAATTCCTTTACAGTAAAGCAACCGAAACGAAAGAATAATTCCGTTACACAGGAACAGGTGACTCTTATGAAATTAATATTTAAATTTATCTCTGTCTTGGCACTGCTGGGCTTCAGTTCACTGACGATGGCAGAAGTTGCGCCAGATGTATTGGTTAAAAAGACTGCCGAAGAAGTTTTGGAGATTGTCAAAAATGACAAGGATATCCAGGCTGGCGATCAGAAGAAGATCTTTGATCTGGCGGAAACCAAGATTCTGCCCAACTTCGATTTTGATCGTGTGTCCAGGTTGGTGCTGGGACGTAATTGGGTGAATGCCACCGATGAGCAGAAAGCGCAGTTCCAGAAAGAGTTCCGTAGCCTCCTGTTAAGAACTTACGCCAGCGCTCTTTCCAAATATCAGAATCAGACCATCGAGTATCTGCCGTTCCGTTTACAGCCGGATGCGACCAGAGCGACGGTCAAAACCAGAATTCTGCAACCAGGCGGTCAGCCTATCGGTCTTGATTACACTCTGGAAAAAGGCCCGAATGGCTGGAAGGTGTTTGACATCGTGATTGAGGATGTCAGTCTGGTGACGAACTACCGCAGCCAGTTCAATAACGAGATTCGTCAGGTGGGTGGCATGGACGGCTTGATTCAGCGACTGGTTGAGAAGAATAAGGAAGCCGGTGTTTAACGCTCCGCGAAATTACTGCCGTGGTTGATATTACTCAAAACGATGGAAGATGGCTGGTCAGCGGAAATTTGCTGCTGGATGATGTTGAGCGTCTGCTGGCACAGGACATTGTGGTTGATGGTGCCAAGGAACTTGAGGTTGATCTGTCGGGCGTGACGGAGGTTGACTCGGTAGCAATCAGCCTGCTTTTCGAATGGATGCGTCAGGCCCGTGCCAACCAATGTAGTCTCACATACAGCAATCTGCCAGCGAATCTGCTAAGCCTGGCGTCACTTTACGGCGTTTTCGATTTTCTGCCGCAAGCCGCAGATTCCGCGGCTGGCCATTGATTTCCTGGGGCTGAGGCCTCGTAAATCCCGAATGATTCCCGCAATTAAAATTGAGCAGGTGCAGAAGCATTATGGCAACTTGCAGGCCCTCCGAGGCATAGACCTGGCGATTGAGCAGGGCGAGTTCTTCGCCTTGCTCGGGCCTAATGGCGCCGGCAAGTCGACCCTGATCAATTTGTTGGCAGGATTGATCCGTCCGACCAGCGGAAGGTTATCGGTGATGGGCTTTGATGTGCAGACACAATATCGACAGGCCAGGCATGCGCTCGGCGTGGTGCCGCAGGAATTGGTGTTTGACCCATTCTTCAATGTGCGCGAGATGCTGCGCTTTCAGGCAGGCTATTTTGGCCTGGGGCCGGAAAACGATGCCTGGGTGGACGAGATTATTGAATGTCTGGGCTTGGCAGATAAGGCGCATACCAATATGCGCAAACTCTCCGGGGGCATGAAACGCCGTGCGTTGATTGCTCAGGCATTGGTGCACAAGCCCCCCGTCATTGTGCTGGATGAGCCGACTGCAGGTGTCGATGTCGAGTTGCGTCAGATGATGTGGGAGTTCATCAAGCGACTGAATCGCGAAGGGCATACGATCATACTCACCACGCATTATCTGGAAGAAGCCGAGACCTTGTGTTCTCGAGTGGCCATGATGAAGCAGGGGCAGATTATCGCGCTGGACAGCACGGCGAATTTGTTGAAGAAGATACCCGGCAAGAATCTCAGGTTGAAGCTATCTGCTGCCCTGCCCGAGACGTTGCGTCCATTGTTGCGGCATGAAGAGGGTAACGAGTATATGCTGGCCCTGACCGAGGTGGCGCAAGTCGAGCGCGTGCTATCGCAGATACGCGAGGCGAATATCGTGGTGGAAGATATGCAGTTGATAGAAGCCGATCTGGAAGACGTGTTTGTCGATCTGGTGGGTCAGCCATGAATTTGATCTCAATAGAAATGCGCGGCCCATGGACCCTGTTCAAGAAGGAATTGCTCAGATTCTGGCGCGTCAGCTTTCAGACCGTGGCTGCGCCGGTGATGACGGCCCTGCTTTATCTGCTGGTCTTTTCGCATGTGCTGGAAGGGCGGGTGCAGGTGCATGGCGTCAATTACACATCTTTCCTGATCCCGGGCCTGATCATGATGTCGGTGCTGCAGAACGCGTTTGCCAATAGTTCGTCCAGCCTGATTCAATCCAAGGTCATGGGCAATCTGGTGTTTGTGCTGCTGACGCCGATTTCCTATCTGGAATTCTTTCTGGCATTTCTGGCAGCAGCCATAGCGCGCGGTCTCGTGGTGGGGCTGGGTATTTACCTGGTTGTGATTCTTTTTATCGATCTGCCGATCATCCATCCTCTGCTGGTGCTGGCATTTACCATTCTGGGCAGCGCATTGCTCGGGGCATTTGGCATTGTTGCCGGGATGTGGGCGGATAAATTCGATCAGATGGCGGCGTTTCAGAATTTCATCATCATGCCGCTGTCATTCCTGTCCGGTGTTTTTTATTCGATACATTCGCTGCCGCCTTTCTGGCAGGAAGTGTCTCACCTGAATCCTTTCTTCTATATCATTGACGGATTCAGGTATGGATTCTTTGGCGTGAGTGATATGTCACCGGCGGTGAGTTTAAGCATTGTTGCATTGAGCTTTTTTGCCATAGCATGGCTGGCTTTGCACATGCTGAAGTCCGGTTACAAATTACGCGGATAGCGATAAGGTCAATATATGTTGAGTGCAATGGAAGTGGAAACCTATATCAGGCATGGTCTGGCGTGTGACTACGTCCAGGTGCGGGGCGATGATGGCCAGCATTTTGAGGCGGTGATCGTCAGCCAGCAGTTTGCCGGCAGGAACATGGTGCAGCAGCATCAACTGGTATATCAGGCTCTGGGTGATCGTATGCGGGAAGAGATACATGCACTTTCGATGCGCACATTCACCCCGGAAGCCTGGCAACAATATCAGGCAAGTTAAGCAAAATTTGGAGAATCAGAAAATGGATACACAGGAATTAATCAGGAATCAGGTAACGTCAAACCCGGTGGTGCTTTACATGAAAGGCAGCCCCAAGTTTCCGCAGTGCGGGTTTTCCGGTCTGGCGGTGCAGATTCTGCAGGCCTCAGGCCTCAAGGATTTTGTCGCTGTCGATGTGCTGGCG
>PHCM01000280.1 GCA_002842255.1 Betaproteobacteria bacterium HGW-Betaproteobacteria-2
TCCATCGAACTGCGCAAAGCCTGCTGCCACATGCGCAAGGTAGAGCCGCTGCAACGCGCTCTGAAAGGCAAGAAAGCCTGGTTCACCGGCATGCGTGCGCAACAGTCTGCCACCCGGGCTGAATTGCCGGTACGCCAGTACGATGAATCAAATGGCCTGGAGAAATTCAACCCGTTGAGCGACTGGATGGAAAAGGAAGTCTGGGCTTATATCCGCATGCACAAGGTGCCATACAACAAGCTGCACGACCAGTTCTACCCCAGCATCGGCTGCGCCCCCTGCACCCGTGCCGTCGCCATGGGTGAGGATATCCGCGCCGGCAGATGGTGGTGGGAAGACCCGGAAAACAAAGAGTGCGGACTTCACGTGAAGAAGTAGACGCAAGATTATGATTTATAAATATTAATTAACTAGTGATTGACATGACCACTTCAACCAAAGAAACCCTGAGTCATCTCGACTGGCTCGAATCGGAAGCGATTCATATCCTGCGGGAAGTCGCCGGCCAATGCTCGAATCCGGTGCTGCTGTTCTCCGGCGGCAAGGATTCGCTGTGCATCCTGCGTCTGGCAGAGAAGGCCTTCCGTCCTGGCCGCTTCCCCTTCCCGCTGATGCATATCGACACCGGCCACAATTACAAGGAAGTCATCGATTTCCGTGACCAACGCGCCGCGGAACTCGGTGAGCGCCTGATCGTGCGTTCGGTGGAAGACTCCATGAAACGCGGTACCGTCGTATTGAAAACGCCGGACGAGCCTCGCAACAAGCACCAGTCGGTGACTTTGCTTGAAGCCATTGAAGAGCATGGCTTCGATTGCTGCATCGGCGGTGCCCGTCGTGACGAGGAAAAAGCCCGGGCCAAGGAACGTATCATGAGTTTCCGCGACGAATTCGGCCAGTGGGATCCGAAGAACCAGCGCCCGGAACTGTGGAATCTGTACAACGCACGCAGCCACAAAGGTGAGAACATCCGTGCCTTCCCGATCTCGAACTGGACCGAGATGGATGTCTGGCAGTATATCGAGCGCGAAAAGCTCGCCCTGCCCAGCATCTACTTCGCGCATCAACGCGATATCGTGATGCGTAACGGCGCCATCGTTCCGGTCAACGTACCATTGGCCAGCGGCGATGTGATCAATGCGCCCAAGCCTGGTGAAGAAGTCATCAACATGCAGGTGCGCTTCCGCACCGTCGGCGACATCACCTGCACTGCCCCGGTACCAAGCGATGCCGATGACATCAGCAAGATCGTGCTGGAAACGGCGACCACAACCATCACCGAACGCGGCGCCACGCGCCTTGACGACCAGACCTCCGATGCCTCCATGGAGCAGCGCAAGAAGGAGGGTTATTTCTAATGGATGCCATGAACAAACCACATAACGACAGCCTGTTACGCTTTATGACCTGCGGTAGTGTCGACGACGGCAAGAGTACGCTGATCGGCCGCCTGCTGTTCGACACCAAGACCATTCTGGCCGACACCCTTACCCACATCGAACGCACCTCGAAAAAACGCGGCATGGAAGCCGTCGACCTGTCCCTGCTGACTGACGGCCTGCAGGCCGAACGCGAGCAAGGCATCACCATCGACGTTGCTTATCGCTATTTCAGCACCGGCACGCGCAAGTACATCATCGCCGATGCGCCGGGGCATGAGCAGTACACCCGCAACATGGTGACTGCGGCCTCCACCGCCAACCTCGCCATCATCCTGATCGACGCGCGCAAGGGCGTGCTGACACAGACCCGCCGTCACTCCTACCTGGCGCATCTGGTCCGCATTCCGCATATCGTCGTCGCCGTCAACAAGATGGACCTGGCCAATTACGATCAGGCCGTGTTCGACAAGATCCGCGCGGATTACCTGGCGTTCGCCGAACAGATCGGCCTGCAACGCGAAGGCCACGACATCCAGTTCATCCCGATGTCGGCACTAAATGGCGACATGATCGTCGATCGCGGCGATGCCATGCCCTGGTATACCGGCCCGA
>PHCM01000281.1 GCA_002842255.1 Betaproteobacteria bacterium HGW-Betaproteobacteria-2
GCTGAAAGCGCTGGCCGGAGAAGCGGCATTAAAGGAGATTGCCCCGTTCAGCGCAGCCACCATCGAGGAACTGGCCAAGGCGATTGACAGCTTCGCTGAAACCGAGGCAGCACAGGTCAAGGCTATCGAAAGCCGCACCAATCACGACGTCAAGGCACTGGAATACTGGCTCAAGGAACGCTTCGACGGCAACCCGGAAATACATGCCGTCAGCGAATTCATCCACTTCGCCTGCACTTCCGAAGATATCAACAACCTGTCGCACGGCCTGATGCTGAAACAGGGCCGCGACAAGGTCATGCTGCCCATGCTGGACCAACTGATTGCCAGACTGACGGAGCTGACGAAAGAACTCGCTGACCTGCCCATGCTGTCACACACGCACGGCCAGCCGGCTTCACCGACCACGCTCGGCAAGGAACTGGCCAACGTCGTCTATCGCCTGCGCCGCCAGCGCGAGCAACTGGTCAGTGTCGAGATCCTCGGCAAGATCAATGGCGCGGTCGGCAATTTCAACGCCCACCTGTCCGCCTATCCGGAATTCGACTGGGAGTCTTTCGCCAGAAACTTCGTCGAATCGCTGGGCCTGACCTACAACCCCTACACCATCCAGATCGAACCGCACGACTACATGGCCGAACTGTACGATGTACTGGCCCGCATCAACACGATACTGATCGATATCAACCGCGATATCTGGGGTTATATCTCCATGGGCTATTTCAAACAAAAAGTGAAAGAAGGCGAGATCGGTTCTTCCACCATGCCGCACAAGGTCAACCCGATTGATTTCGAAAACTCCGAAGGCAACCTCGGCATGGCCAACGCCATGCTGCGTCATCTGGCCGAGAAGTTGCCGATTTCCCGTTGGCAGCGCGATCTGACCGACTCGACCGTATTGCGCAACATGGGCGTGGCTTTCGGTTACACCCTGCTCGGCTACGACTCCTGCCTCAAGGGCCTGGGCAAGCTGGAAGCCAACCCGAAACAACTGGCACACGACCTCAACCACAATTGGGAAGTGCTGGCCGAACCAATCCAGACCGTCATGCGCCGCTACGGCATCGAGAATCCGTATGAGCAGCTGAAGGAACTGACACGCGGCAAAGGCGGCATCACACAAGCCTCGCTGCATAGTTTCATCAATGAACTTCAGATTCCGGATGCGGCCAAACAGGCGTTGCTGGAGATGACGCCTGCCAGCTACACGGGCAAGGCCGCAGAACTGGCGAAGTCAATATAGAAATGGATATGGAGTTTTGCCGAAAGAATGGCTCGAAACAATTAACGGTTATACCGCTTCTGGCAGACTCCAAAATCACTGCAGCGCCAGAAGCGGCCTCTCGCATTTCGCGGCTCTTTTCCAGACACTGATTTTCCTGCTGCTGACAGGCAGTATCGCGCATGCGGCACAGAAGCAATATGCAGTTGAATTCGATGCACCCCCTGCAATCGTGCAGTTGCTGCAGCGACATCTGGAAATAGCGCAATCTCTCGACAACCCGCGATTGAATGATGCCGAATGGCAACGGCTGATCCGCGCCACACCGCGTGAAATCAGGGCACTGGTCGCCACCGAGGGTTATTTTTCCGCCAGCGTCGAATCCTCGACCGACAACCAGACCGATCGATCCAGCGTCAAATTCAGCGTCAATCCGGGCGAACAAGCCACCATCAACGAAATTGAACTGAACTTCAGCGGCGAAATCCTGCAACAGCCGACAGGCGATCGACCTGGCATTGACCAGTTGAAGGCAGAATGGGGACTGATCGAAAACAAGCCCTTCACGCAGGAAGCTTGGGGGCAGGAAAAGCGCAAACTGCTCTCGGAACTCGTGGTTTACCGCTACCCGAATGCCAGAATCGTGCAAAGCCGCGCCGAGGTGGATAGCAAAACCAACAGCGTCCGGCTCATGGTTCATGTCGACAGCGGCAATCAGCGACGCTTCGGCGATCTCGTAGTCAGCGGTTTGCAACGCTATCCGGAAT
>PHCM01000015.1 GCA_002842255.1 Betaproteobacteria bacterium HGW-Betaproteobacteria-2
AACGGGAGTATCTCGCCCAGGATAACGCTCAACGCAATCCTGTGGAATTCCAGCGCGTGGATGAAGCTATCGCGATGGCCGCTATTTATACCGCCAGGCATCTCAAGGTCAAGGCGATTGCGGCACTGACCCAGTCCGGTGCCTCTGCGCAGTGGCTCTCGCGCGGTGACGCTGAAGTGCCGATTTACGCCTTGTCGCCGGAGAAGACCGCCAGATGCAAGCTGACGCTGTATCGCGGTGTTTATCCGTTCCCGATCGATCAATCCGACAAGGATAGGGACATGATATTGCGCGAAATGGAAAATACCCTGCTACGAAATGCCGTGATTCAGCAGGGGGATCTGGTACTGATGACTTTTGGTGAACCGATCGGTGAGGCGGGAGATACCAATACCATGCGTATCATCAAGGTCGGCAAGGGGCCGATCATGGCAAATACTGATAAAAGGGTATGAGTTAGGGCCATTGTGCAATAAAATAAGCCTCCCTAAGTGAGACCAGTAAATCCATGCAGCCTCTACTCAAAAGTCATATTCCCAGCCTTAAACTCTTGAATCAGGGCAAGGTGCGAGACATTTATGATGTCGATGCCCGTACCATGCTGCTGGTGGCGACGGACCGGCTTTCTGCCTTCGATGTGGTACTGCCGACGCCGATTAAGGACAAAGGGGCCATCCTGACCCAGATTGCCAATTTCTGGTTCGAGAAGCTGAACCATATCGTGCCGAATCACCTGACCGGAATTGATCCGCAATCGTTGGTGCAGGATGCTGCCGAAAAGGCTCAGCTCGGCAAACGCGCAATCGTTGTGAAGAAGCTGAAGCCTTTGCCGATCGAAGCCATCGTGCGCGGCTATCTGGTGGGTTCGGGCTGGAAGGAATACAAGGCCAGCGGTACGGTCTGCGACATTCCGTTGCCGGCTGGTCTGCAAGAAGCCTCCGTATTGCCTGAGCCGATATTCACCCCATCCAGCAAGGCCGAGGTCGGTGATCACGATATCAATATCACCCATAGCCAGGCAGCAGAGCTTCTGGGTCAGGATCTCGCCAAGACTGTCGCCAATGTCAGTATCCGGCTCTACAAGGAAGCGGCGCAGTATGCCCTGACACGGGGCATCATCATTGCAGATACCAAATTCGAATTTGGCCTGGATGACAGCGGTCAGCTCTATCTGATCGATGAGGTGCTGACCCCGGACTCCTCACGTTTCTGGCCGGCGGATCAGTATAAGGTCGGCAAGAACCCGCCCAGTTACGACAAGCAGTATGTGCGTGACTGGCTGGAATCCACCGGCTGGGACAAGACGCCACCAGGACCTGAGCTGCCGGCAGAGGTGGCAGATAAAACCAGCGAGAAATATCGCGAAGCGTTTTTCAAGCTGACAGGAACTGAATTCACTCCAGATTGAAATTACACCCGCGACTGCATGAGATCGCACAGCACCTGAAGTCGGAGCTGGTGCTCTACCAGCGTGTGTTGCGTCATCCACAAACCCCGAGAATGGCCAAGTTGCTGTTATGGCTGGCGGTGGCCTATTTGCTGTTGCCATTTGACCTGATTCCGGATTTCATTCCGCTGATCGGCCAGCTGGATGATCTGATTGTGGTGCCCGGATTGATATATTTGGCGCTGAAGCTGATTCCGGAAACGCTGATCGAGGAATGCAGGGCGCAAATCAAGGAAAGCAGTGAGCTATGAGTGATATGCAAAAACTGGTCGATGGTTATCGGCGTTTTCATGAACACTATTTTGCCGCTGAAGGGCAGGAACTGTTTGCCGAACTGGCCATGGGCCAGAGCCCCAGTACGCTGGTGATCGCCTGTTCGGATTCGCGCGTGGATCCGGCGCTTGTGATGGATTGCAAACCCGGCGACCTGTTTGTGGTCCGCAATGTGGCGAATCTGGTGCCGCCCTATGAAAAGGGAGGCGGTTATCACGGCGTTAGCGCGGCACTGGAGTTCGCCGTCTGCGCATTGGGCGTGGAAGACATCATCGTGCAAGGGCATCGACAGTGCGGTGGCATCAAGGCTCTGTTTGAAGGTGTGCCGGAGGGGCTCGATGGTGAGTTCATCAAACCCTGGGTCAATATGGCCAAACGTGCAGCCGAGCGTGTGCGGGCAGAACATCCGCAGGCAACTGCTGATGAAAATTTGTGCAACTGTGAGATGGCGGGCATTCTGGTTTCGCTGGAGAACCTGCGCACTTTCCCGTTCATACAGCAACGCATACAGCAAAACCGGCTCAAGCTGCACGGCTGGTATTTCGATATCGTCAGCGGTGAAATGCTTGCCTATAACGCCGATAATCTCAGGTTTGAGCCCCTGAATGCCTGATTTCGAGCGTTTGATTCGCGTATAATCACGTATTTTTCGCAGGAAACAGCAATATGTCACTCAATCTGGTGCCCTCCGGCAAATCCCTGCCGGATGATTTTAATGTCATCATCGAAATCCCCATGCAGGGCGATCCCGTCAAATACGAAGTGGACAAGGATAGCGGCGCGATTTTTGTCGATCGCTTCATGGGAACTGCCATGCAGTATCCGACCAACTACGGATATATCCCGCACACGCTGTCCGAGGATGGCGATCCGGTTGATGTACTCGTGCTGACACCGGTGCCTTTGCTGCCAGGCGTCGTGGTGCGTTGCCGTCCGCTTGGCGTGCTGAAAATGACGGATGAAGCCGGTCCGGATGCCAAGGTTTTTGCCGTGCCGGTCGAGAAGGTTTGCGGGCTGTATAACCACCTCAAGACCTACAAGGATGTCTCCGAATGGCGCCTCAACATCATTGCCCACTTCTTTGAGCATTACAAGGATTTGGACAAGGGCAAATGGGTCAAGATTGATGGCTGGGAAGGCATAGAGGAAGCCTGTCAGGAAATTCTCTCCGGTGTCGAAAGATTCAACAAGGCGAAAGTGAAGCCGGCATTCTGATTGTTTGTACCATCAGATGAAACGTAAATAAAAAGGGCGACCATCAGGTCGCCCTTTTTATTTCTGCAATTTTATTTTTGCAGGGATTACAGCAGCGGCACGATCAGCAGTGCCACGATGTTGATGATCTTGATCAGGGGATTGACCGCGGGGCCGGCCGTATCCTTGTAGGGATCACCCACAGTATCGCCCGTTACTGCGGCCTTGTGCGCTTCCGAGCCCTTGCCGCCGAAATTGCCGTCTTCGATGTATTTCTTGGCATTATCCCAGGCGCCGCCGCCGGTACACATGGAGATGGCGACGAAGAGGCCGGTGACGATGGTGCCCATCAGCAAACCGCCAAGCGCAACCGGGCCCAGCAGCAGGCCGACGGCAATCGGCACAGCTACAGGAAGCAATGATGGAATCATCATTTCCTTGATGGCAGCGGTGGTCAGCATGTCGACGGCCTTGCCATATTCAGGTTTGCCGGTGCCTTCCATGATGCCGGGAATCTCGCGGAACTGGCGGCGCACTTCTTCTACCACGGCACCGGCTGCGCGGCCGACCGCTTCCATGGCCATGGCGCCGAAGAGGAAGGGGATGAGGCCGCCGATGAACAGACCGATAATCACCATTGGGTCGCTCAAGTCAAAACTGGAAGCCAAGCCGACGCTGTCGAGTTTGTGTGTGTAGTCAGCAAACAGCACCAGTGCGGCAAGGCCGGCAGAACCGATGGCATAACCTTTGGTCACGGCTTTTGTGGTGTTGCCGACAGCATCCAGCGGGTCGGTGACATCACGCACGCTACTTGGCAGTTCAGCCATCTCGGCGATACCGCCGGCGTTGTCTGTGATCGGGCCGTAAGCGTCTAGTGCGACGATGATGCCGGCCATGCTCAACATGGCGGTTGCGGCGACGGCGACACCATAAAGCCCGGCCAGTTCATAGGAGGCAAAAATCGCGACGCAGACAGAAAGCACGGGCCAGGCAGTTGATTTCATGGAGATGCCGATACCGGCGATGATGTTGGTGGCATGGCCGGTGGTGGATGCCTGTGCAATGTGTTGTACGGGTTTGTAATCGGTACCGGTGTAGTACTCGGTGATCCAGACCAGCGCGGCAGTCAGAATCAGGCCGATGGCACTTGCACCCCACAAGGCAGTCGCGCTGATCAGTTCACCGCTGGACGTAATTCCTTCCGGGAAAAGATAGGCGGTGACGAAATAGAAGGCAATCAGTGAAAGCAAGCCGGCGACAGCCAGTCCCCGATAGAGTGCCGGCATGACGTTCTTCATGTCCGGTTTGGCCTTGACGAAGAAGCAGCCGATGATGGAAGCCACAATCGAGGCCGCACCGAGCAACAGGGGGTAGATGATGCCATTGGCACCGGCGCCGGTAATGATCAGGCTGCCAAGCACCATGGTGGCGATGATGGTGACGGCATAGGTTTCGAACAGGTCGGCGGCCATGCCGGCGCAGTCGCCGACGTTGTCGCCGACGTTGTCGGCAATCACCGCCGGATTGCGCGGGTCATCTTCCGGAATCCCGGCTTCGACCTTGCCGACCAGGTCAGCACCCACATCCGCACCCTTGGTGAAGATGCCGCCACCCAGACGGGCGAAGATGGAGATCAGCGAGGAACCGAACGCCAGACCGATGAGTGGATTGAGGTTTTCCGTGGCTTCGGCGCCAAGATAGACATAGAAGCCGGTGACGCCCAGCAAGCCAAGTCCGACCACCAGCATGCCGGTAATGGCGCCGCCCTTGAAGGCGACATCCAGTGCCGGCACGATGCCGCCGGTGGCGGCTTGCGCGGTGCGGACGTTGGCCTTGACCGAGACGTTCATGCCGATGAAGCCGCAGGCGCCGGATAGGACAGCGCCGACGACGAAGCCCAATGCCGTATCAAGACCGAGGAAGATGCCGATCAGGATGGTGAGTACCACGCCGACCATGGCGATGGTTTTGTATTGGCGCGCCAGGTAGGCGGCGGCGCCTTGTTGAATCGCACCCGCAATTTCCTGCATGCGTGCGTTGCCGGCCGGCAGTGAAAATATCCATTTACTCATGACTGCGCCGTAGATTACGGCGAGTAACGCGCTTGCAATTGCTAATATCAGTCCAGCAGACATCGACTTCTCCCTCTTCTTTTTAAATGAATTGAGAACCTCGGGCGTTGCTTCTTGTTTTGTGTGTGACGATATTTCAAATGACGATTGCGGTGGCGATGCTTTGCCGATTGCGCCGAGTATTCTCCTAAAGACCAACGAACGAATATTGCTGCGAGGCCATTATTTCATTTTTATCAGGCGCTCACAATGACCAAATCTTCGCACATGCGAGGGGGCTTGGAGCCTGTGGCTAGAACATGCCCCAAAGCATCTTGAATCCGACCAGGTAAAGCAGAGCGGCAAATGCCCGCTTGAGTGTGATGGCGGGCAGTCGTTGTGAGATTCTGGCACCCAGTGGGGCAGTCAATGCACTCATGAGGGCAATGCCGATCACGGCAGGAATATAGATATAACCCAGACTATGTGGCGGTAACTGCGGTGCATTCCAGCCGTTGAGCATGAAGCCTAGCGTACCTGATACAGCTATCGGCAGTCCGATGGCCGCGGAGGTGCCTATGGCTTTTTTGACGGCGATGTTGCAATAGATCAGAAAAGGGACGGATAGCGAGCCGCCACCGATACCGACCAGACTGGAAACGATGCCGATGAATGCGCCGCTCAACGTCATGCCTGGAGTTCCGGGCAGTTTCCGCTTTGGGTTCGGGCTGATGTTCAGAATCAGTTGGGTGGCGATGATAAAGACGAAGACAGCGAAAATAGCCTTGAGCCAGACGGTTTGAAGGCTGGCGGTCAATAGCGAGCCGAGCAGGGTGCCCAATACAATGCTGGCTGCAATTTGGTATACAACCGGCCAGTCGACATTGGCCTTGTGGTGATGCGCACGCGCAGAGGAGATGGAAGTGAATATGATGGTGGCCAGAGAAGTACCCAGTGCCATGTGCATGACATGTTGTTCAGGAAAAGCCATGCTCGTGAACACCAGACTCAGAATAGGCACGATGATGAGTCCGCCGCCGACACCGAACAGGCCGGAAAGGATCCCTGCCAGCGCGCCGGCAAGCAGATAGAGGGCAAGGCCCAGAGGATTGTCCGCAATCATTCAGTACACCCCCGAACCTACTTGTCGTTCGAGCGGGAGGAGAGCTTTTTCAGCATCCGCGCCAGTGCCTGATTGTCATCGAGTTGAGAAGCCAGTTTTTCAAGCTCGGTGGCGGCGAAAGGACTGAGTTTGCGACTAACTTTAAGGGGCTTGGGCGGACTAGATTGGACTTGCACTTGAACCCGAATTGAAGTAACTTCTAGGCCGTGCTTTTGTAAGTTAGTCAAGAGACTAGGCAACAAAAGCTTAACTTTTGCAGCTACTGCACCATTGCTGGCGTAAACCGTCAGTCGCTTGTGACTGATGTCGCCGGCCTGTGTGTAAGGTTTGAGTGTTTCGGGTACGACCGCATCCCATAATTTCTGGCATGCGGTCAATTTCTGTGCTTTTTCTGAAATCTGCGCCAGATCGGTGTTGTTTCGAAGAAAAGCATTAAGGCGCTGCATACCGAAACCCTCCCAAAAGGGGAATTGATTGAATATTATTTATGTGTCAAACAACATGGCGAAAGCGAAAACGCTGTCCATGTTGCACATTGCCATGATTTTACTGGCCGTCTCGGCCATTTCTATTGCTCTTACTCTCGCCATTATCGTGCCGCGGGAAGATGGCCGCAACAATCCGGTCAAATCGTTGCTGCCGTCACAGCTTCAATTCAGCCTGCATCACCCGCAAAAACACCTGGATGCGCTGGCGCTGCAGCTTGGTGAAATGCGCGCGCGCGTGATGCGACTCGACACCTTGAGCGCAAGACTGGCCAAGATGGCAGGCATACAGGAGGCCGAGCTGGAAAGTGTTCAGCCTCCCGGCTCCGGTGGGCCGCTGGTCGGTGCGGAAGATTTCACCGAAGCGCAGCTTGAGGCTGACATTGCAGAACTATCAGCTTTGATCGAGGTGAAAAGCGATCGTCTCAATATGCTGGAGGTCATGTTGTTGCAGCAGACCATGCAGCAAAGCATGTTGCCGGATGCCAGGCCAGTTGATGTCGGCTACAACTCTTCCAGTTTCGGCAGACGCGTGGACCCCTTCACTGGTCGTACGGCATTTCATGAAGGCCTGGATTTTACTGCAGCTGTCGGCACCCCCATCTATGCGGCTGCCGGAGGCGTTGTGACGGTCTCTGAGCAGATGCCTGACTATGGTAAAATCGTCAAGATCAGTCACGGCTCCGGGATGGAAACGCGTTATGCCCATGCTTCGGAACTGTTGGTGAAGGTCGGCGAAGTCGTGAAAAAGGGTCAGTTGATTGCCAGAGTCGGCAGTACCGGACGATCTACCGGGCCGCATCTGCATTTTGAGGTTCGTCGTGACGGAGCGCCGCTTGACCCTCGCAAGTTTTTGCAGCAATCAGCTGCAAAGGTCGCTGAGTTGCAAAACTGAAATTTGTATTTTGAAACCGATGTATTTTTATCTCTAACGGCGCGTTATATCCAACCAGCCAAGTCAACCTAAGGGGTTTCCGCTAACGCGGAAAGTCGAAGTCAATTCATGTTATCCAAGTTGTTCAAAAAAGTTTTTGGTAGTCGCAATGAGCGGCTGATCAAGCAGCTCACACAAAAAGTCGCCGCCATCAATACGTTGGAGCCGGCGATGCAGGCACTGAGCGATGAAGCGCTCAAGGCCAAAACCGAGGAGTTCAAACAGCGCTATCAGGCCGGTGAGAGTCTCGACAGGTTGTTGCCGGAAGCGTTTGCAGTCGTCCGCGAAGGTGGGCGTAGGGTACTGGAAATGCGGCATTTCGATGTGCAGTTGATCGGTGGCATGGTGCTGCATTCAGGCAAGATCGCAGAAATGCGCACGGGTGAGGGCAAGACGCTGGTGGCGACGCTGCCGGCTTATCTGAATGCATTGACTGGCAAGGGCGTACATGTGGTTACGGTCAATGATTACCTGGCCAAGCGCGATGCTGAATGGATGTCACGCCTATACAACTTCCTCGGCCTGACTGTCGGCATCAATCTCTCACAGATGCCCCATGATGAAAAACAGAAAGCCTATGCCGCAGATATCACCTACGGCACCAATAATGAATTCGGTTTCGATTACCTGCGTGACAACATGGTGCACACCGCTGCAGAGCGTGTGCAGCGCTCACTAAGTTATGCGCTGATTGATGAGGTTGACTCGATTCTGATTGACGAGGCCCGTACGCCGCTGATTATTTCCGGTCAAGCGGACGATAGCATCGAACTTTACACGCAAATCAACAGCCTTGCCGCCAAGCTGGTGCGCCAGGAGTCTGAGGATGGTGAGGGCGATTACTGGGTGGATGAAAAATCGCATCAGGTCGTGATGTCCGAGCAGGGGCATGAGCATGCAGAATCTGTGCTGGCTGAAGCGGGTCTGCTGGCTGAGGGTTCCAGTTTGTATGACGCCGGCAATATCAGTCTGGTGCATCATCTCTATGCTGCCTTGCGCGCGCAATCGCTTTATCATCGCGACCAGCATTATGTCGTGCGTGACGGCGAGATCGTCATCGTCGATGAGTTTACCGGCCGCATGATGGCTGGTCGTCGCTGGTCCGATGGCCTGCATCAGGCGGTCGAGGCGAAGGAAGGTGTCGCCATCCAGAAAGAGAATCAGACGCTGGCTTCCATCACGTTCCAGAACTACTTCCGGATGTATGAAAAGCTGTCCGGCATGACCGGTACGGCGGATACTGAAGCCTACGAGTTTAATCAGATCTATGGTCTGGAAACCATCGTCATCCCGACACACAGGCCGATGCAGCGTATCGACCAGATGGACAAGGTCTACCGCACTGCCGCTGAAAAATACCAGGCCGTGATTGAGGATATCCAGGAATGTCAGAAGCGCGGTCAGCCGGTGCTGGTCGGTACCACTTCAATCGAAAATTCCGAACTGATTGCCAATGTGCTGACCAAGGCCAAGCTGGAACACCAGGTGTTGAACGCCAAGCAGCATGAGCGTGAGGCGCACATCATTGCACAGGCGGGTCGTCCGGGCATGATCACGATCGCGACCAACATGGCCGGTCGTGGTACCGATATCGTACTGGGCGGTAATCCCGAGCCTGAGATCAATAGCGTCCGTCAGGATGAGAAGTTGTCCGATACGGAGAAGGAAAGCCGTATCGCCGCTGTCAAGGCCGAGTGGCAGAAGCAGCATGATGCGGTGATCGCGGCTGGCGGCTTGCATATCGTCGGCACCGAGCGTCATGAGTCCCGCCGCGTCGACAATCAGTTGCGAGGTCGTTCCGGCCGGCAGGGCGATCCGGGTTCCAGTCGCTTCTATCTGTCGCTGGAAGATCAGTTGCTGCGAATTTTCGCATCGGATCGTGTATCCGCCATCATGGAACGCCTGAAGATGCCGGAAGGCGAAGCCATCGAGCATCCTTGGGTGACGCGCGCGATCGAGAATGCGCAGCGCAAAGTGGAAGGCCGCAATTTCGATATCCGCAAGCAATTGCTCGAATATGATGATGTTGCCAATGACCAGCGCCGAGTCATTTACCAGCAACGTAACGAGTTGCTGGAAGCGGTTGATATCAAGGAAACGATCGAGGCAATGCGTAATGATGTGCTGAGCGAGACCATCGCCACATACATTCCGCCCGAAAGTGTTGAGGAGCAATGGGATGTTCCTGCACTGGAACACGCGTTGTCCAGTGAATTCGCTCTTGATCTACCCTTGCAGAAGATGTTGGAGGACAACCCGGACCTGCATGAGGAAACTTTGCGTGAGCGGGTTTTTGATACGGCTGCCGAGGCTTATGCTGCCAAGGAAGAGTTGGCAAGTGCTGATGTGATGCGTCAGTTCGAACGTGCGGTGATGCTGCAGAGTATCGATAATCACTGGCGTGAGCATCTGGCCGCGCTGGATCATTTGCGTCAGGGCATCCATCTGCGCTCCTATGCGCAGAAGAACCCGAAACAGGAATACAAGCGCGAGGCTTTCAATCTGTTCAGTGCCCTGTTGGATACCGTCAAACGCGAGGTGACGCAGGTCACCATGATGGTCAAGGTGAGAACCGAGGCCGATGTGGAGGCAGTGGAAAAACCGGCCGAGGTTGAAAACGTGCAGTATCAGCATGCCAGTTATGACGAGGCCTTGGGTGCTGCTGAAGCTGATAGTGGCGCACCGGCTCAACCTTTCGAGCGCCAGGGCGTCAAGGTCGGTCGCAACGATCCTTGTCCATGTGGCTCCGGCAAGAAGTACAAGCAATGCCATGGCAAGTTGAGCTGATCATGACGGATTCTATCGAGAGTATCGTTTCGCCCTGTATCGGTGTTTGTGCCATGAATCAGACCAGCGGATTGTGTGAAGGCTGTTTCCGCAGCATTGAGGAAATTCGCAACTGGTGGGACATGAGTGCAGAAGAGCGTGCAGAGGTCATGGCCAAGCTGGAAGAGAGACAGGCAACATTGCTGGATTTCGATTAGCGTCCTGTAATGGCGTAAGTGAATCAACAGAAAAGCCGGGCTAGCCCGGCTTTTCTGTTTTGATCGACTGGCGAAAGATGCTGTTTATTTGATGCAGACGGTGCGTACCTGTTTTATGTCAGTAATGCCCTGCAGGACTTTTTCGATACCATCCTGCTTCAATGTACGCATGCCGTCTTCTAGTGCCGTGGCGAACATCTCGGCTACCCTGGCATGCTCCTGAATATTCCGTTTCATGGTGTCGGTGCCTTCCAGCAGTTCATGCAGACCGACGCGGCCCTTGTAACCTGAGCCGTTGCATTTTTCGCAGCCCGTCGCCTTGTACAAGGTCAGCTGCCCCTTCTCATTGCCGAAGCTTTTTACCCATTGCTGATAGATGGCCTTGTATGCCCCTTCAGGGTCCTGCTTCCAACTGCTGGTATTTTTCAGTTCTTCGCAATACTCATTCAGCATACTCTTGATCTCATTGGCATCTGGCGTATAGGGTTTTTTGCATTCGCACAGGCGTTTGCCCAGACGTTGGGCCAGGACGCCGATCAGCGCATCGGCAAAGTTGAACGGATCCATGCCCATGTCGAGCAGGCGGATGATGGACTCAGGTGCGCTGTTGGTGTGCAGGGTGGCGAATACCAGGTGGCCGGTAAGCGAGGCTTCAATACCGGTAGAGACGGTTTCCTTGTCGCGCATTTCGCCGACCATGATGACATCGGGGTCGGCGCGCAGGAAAGCCTTCATGACCATGGCAAAATCGAGGCCGGCTTTCTTGTTGACCTGCACCTGCCGCAGTCCTTTCTGGGTGATTTCCACCGGATCCTCGGCGGTCCAGATCTTGGTTTCCGGAGTGTTGATATAGCCCAGCGCCGAGTGCAAGGTGGTGGTCTTGCCCGAGCCGGTCGGGCCGCAGACGAAGAACAGGCCGTAGGGCTTGGTGATCAGTTGCTTGATTTTGTCCAGATTGTGTTCAGACAAACCGAGCTTGTCGAGCGGGATCGGCTTGCCTGCTGCCAGGATGCGCATGACGACATCTTCCATGCCGCCGGCAGTGGGGATGGTGGCGACGCGCAGTTCGATGTCGAGCGGGCCGAATTTCTTGAACTTGATCTTGCCGTCTTGCGGCTTGCGGCGCTCGGAGATATCCAGGTCGCACATGATCTTGATACGGGCTATGAGTGAATTGCGATAACTGGGCGGTATCTCGATGTAATTCATCAGGGAGCCGTCCTTGCGGAAACGCACTTCGGTCTTGCCTTTTTCCGGGTAGGGCTCGATATGGATGTCTGAGGCGCCCTGATTGTAGGCGTCGATAATGATCTTGTTCACCAGCTTGACCAGTTCGTTATCGCTGGCGGCTGAGACGTCCTCGGTTGTCCGACCATAGTCTTCATCTTCATCGTCCATGGTCGAGAGGATGTCGTCGATGTCGCCTGCCATGGCGCTGGCACCATAGAACTGACTAACCGTGTTGTTGAAATCCCGGTTCAGACAGACGCGGTAGCTGATCTTGCTGTGGCGCGGGAAGATGTTGGTGACGATGCGCGAGCTTTTCACCTTTTCCGGGTCTGGTGCAATGATGATCAGGCCGTCATCCTTGGTTTCATCGACTGGTATCCAGCCGTTGGCCAGTACGTAGTCCGGTTTCAGGTTTCTCAGCAGGTCCATGGGTTTGATGCGATCGACCTTGAAGCTTTCCAGCGGCACTCCAAAGAAGGTGGACAGCGATTTGCCGATATCTGCAGGTTTGACCTGGAATTCCTCAATCAGTATTTCTTCCAGATCCTTGCCCTTTTTGCGGGCGGAGCGCTGCGCCAGTTCCAGTTCTGCGCTGGAGATGATGCCCTCGCTCACCAGCAGATCATATTTGCTCTTGATGACTCCGATCGGCGTCCTGCGCTGATTCAGGGCGATCGCCAGGGTGTTGGCCAGTTCCGGTGCGCCTTCTTCCGCCATGGAGGAGAAGGGCAAGCCAGACATGCTGTTGATGATTTGCACCACGCCGAGGAGGCTGTTGTCATCTGCATTGATAATCGGGAAGACCAGCATCTGCCTGGTGCGGAAGCCGGTTTTTTTGTCGACCTCCTTCAGGAAGCGGATCTCCGGACTGATTTTTGCCAGCTCCGCGTCATCATAGACATCGGTGATGTTGAGCATGACCTTGTGGAACGCCACATAACCGGCGATGCTCTGCGGGTTGATGGCAAGCTTGAGTTCCTTGAATTCCTTGAGGCCGGTCTTGACCTTGGAAACGATGGACTTGTTGTCTTCGCTGATGACATAAAGCGTGATGCGGTCGGCTTCGAACAGGGCGCGGATATCCTGGCTGACTTCCAGGATGATCTCGTCGATATTGCGTGTCGCGTGAATCTTGTTGGTGACGGCTTGCAGTTTCTTGGTAAAGGCAAGTTTGTTGCCCATTTCGGCCAGACTGGCGGCGTTTCTGGTTTCGTCTGATGCGGGATTGTTCATTGTGGAAGGGCCTTTTAGCGCGGGATGTTTTTATTGTGATTTTCCAATGGGTTAAGACTATCACAGGAAGTCTGAATGTCAATTCGCTGCGGGATTATCTATGCGGCAGGTTGAATGCGGTAAAATTGCTCATCCGTGTTTTTTCTGAAAGCTGATATGCCGGTCAATCTCACTGCGCCAGAGGCGCAATCCCTGCTTCCTGTCAAAGGTGTTCAACTGGGCGCTACTGAAGCGAATGTGCGCAAACCCGATCGCAAGGATGTGCTGGTCATGCAACTGGCTCCCGGTAGCAAGGTGGCCGGCGTTTTTACGCAGAACCGCTTTTGCGCTGCGCCAGTGACATTGTGCAAGGAGCATCTGGCGACAGGCAATGAGATCCGTGCCTTGCTGGTGAATACCGGCAATGCCAATGCCGGTACCGGCGAGCCGGGCATGCAACATGCGCGGCAGACCTGCGAGGCGCTGGCTACTTTGCTGGAGTGCAAGCCCGAACAGATACTGCCGTTCTCCACCGGCGTCATCATGGAGCCGCTGCCCGCAGATCGCATCATTCAAGGGTTGCCGCGCTGTATCGAGGACCTGCATGAAGATCGCTGGCTGCGTGCGGCCGAGA
>PHCM01000282.1 GCA_002842255.1 Betaproteobacteria bacterium HGW-Betaproteobacteria-2
AGAATGATCTCTTGAAATGTGAGTGACATCTGTATTTGGGCCGTTTTTTGTATTGGGCGAAAGGGTTGATTTTACTTCTTTTTACGCAGCCACAAAAGGTAAACCAGGCCAGCAGCAGTGATGAGCAGGAACAGCCAGTTGCCGAAGCGGATGTAAGGCGTGCTGCCGCTGTAGCCCTGTGCCTCGCCTTCGAGGATGCCGGTGCGGAAATGCGGCAGGTGCGCCCGCACTTCGCCGTTCTTCTCGATGATTGCAGTGGCGCCGGTGTTGGTGGAGCGCAGCATCATGCGTCCAGTTTCCAGTGCGCGTGCCTGCGATATCTGCAGGTGCTGGTAGGCCGCGGGAGATTCGCCATACCAGGCATCATTGCTGGTATTGACCAGTATCGTCGCCTCCGGCAGCTGGTAAATGATCTCTTCGCCGAACACATCCTCGTAGCAGATGTTGACGGCGACTTTCTGGCCGGCGATGGCCAGCGGTTTCTGATCGAAGCCGCCTCTGGCCAGATCGGTCAGCGGGATATTGAGCCAGTCCTCATAGATCCAGCCGAAGACGGACTTGAGCGGGATGAATTCGCCGAACGGCACCAGATGGGTTTTGCGATAGGCCTGTACTGGTGAGCTGCCGATGCTCAGCATGCTGTTGTAGAAGGCCTCGTCTTCGTATTCGACGACGCCGAACAGAATATCGCTCTCATGCTGCTGGGCATGAGACTTGAATGCGGCCAGATAGTCTTCGGGCACATACTGCAGCAGCATCGGCAGGGCGGTTTCCGGCAGTACGATCAGTCTTGCCGTGGTGTCTGTCGTCAGTTGCAGGTACTTGTCCAGCGTGCGCTGTACCTCGCCTTCCTGCCATTTGAGATCCTGGGCGATATTGCCCTGCAGTAGAGCAACGGAAATGGGCTCTCCAATCGGGGAAGTCCAAGGCACCATTTTCAGCAGTGCGCCGCTGATCCAGAGCGCAATCAATGCAGCGAGCATGATTTTTCTGCGTGTTTTCAGCAGGATATAGACCAGCAATACCGCAGTGATGGCAGTGAGCAATGACACGCCATAGACACCGATGATGGGCATGAAGCCGGCGAGCGGGCTGCCGGGAGTTTGTGAATAACCTATGGTCAGCCAGGGGAAGCCGGTGAATATCCAGCTTCGCACCCATTCCGCCAGCGCCCAGAGTAATGGCGCGCTCAGCAACACCTGAGACGAGCGTTTGCTTAGCCAGCCGACCAGGGCCGGGAACAGCGAGAGGAAGGCGCACAGGCAGAAGGTCGAGAAAGCCGCCATCCACCAAGGCATGCCGCCAAAATCGTGCAGGCTGATGTAGATCCAGTAGATACCGGCGATGAACAGGCCGAGCCCATAAAAAAATCCCAGCCATGCCGCCTGTTTGTTGTTGTCAGCGCGGTGCCACAGGTAAAACAGGCCGGCGATGCTGAAAATGGTACTTGGGTAGATATAGAAGGGCGCGAAGCCGAGGACGGCAAGACTGCCAAGCAGCGCGGCCACCAGCAGCCTGAAATTGGCAGAACGGAAAAATGAGTTCAATGGAAATCCTGGACGGTGAGATAATCTTTTTGCATTATAGCGGTTGAGCCGCTTAACTTAATCAGGGAGGTGAAATGTTAAAGGAATTCAAAGCATTTGCCATGCGTGGCAACGTGGTGGATATGGCAGTCGGTATCATCATCGGCGCTGCATTCGGATCCATCGTCAAGTCGCTGGTCGATGATGTAATCATGCCTCCAATCGGCTTACTGTTGGGTAACGTCGACTTCAGTGAGCTGTTCTTCGTATTGCGGGAAGGTGCGACCGCTGAACCTTATGCGACGCTTGCTGCAGCGAAGGAAGCGGGTGCGGTGACAATCAACTACGGTTTGTTCGTTAATGCCCTGGTCAGCTTTATCATCGTGGCGTTTGCCGTATTCCTGCTGGTACGCACAATCAATCGACTGAAGAAGGAGGAGCCTGCT
>PHCM01000283.1 GCA_002842255.1 Betaproteobacteria bacterium HGW-Betaproteobacteria-2
GGCATGGCCATCACAGAAACGCAGATTCAGGAAACACTCAAGACATTGCTCGACCCCAATACCGGCAAGGACTTCGTCAGCAGCAAATGCGTGAAGAACATCCAGATTGCCGGTAACGACATCTCGCTCGACATCGTGCTGGGCTATCCTTCGAAATCCGTACAGGCCGAAGTTCAGCAACTGGTCACCGGCAAACTTAAATCCCTGCCGGATGCCGGCAATATGACCGTCAATGTCGGCAGCCGTATCGTGCCGCACAGCGTACAACGCGGCGTGCAACTGCTGCCCAATATCAAGAATATCATCGCCGTCGCCTCCGGCAAAGGCGGTGTCGGCAAATCCACCACCGCCGTCAACCTGGCGCTGGCACTGGCTGCCGAGGGCGCCAGCGTCGGCATCCTCGACGCCGACATCTACGGCCCCTCGCAACCACAGATGCTGGGCATCAACGCCCGCCCGGACAGCACGGACGGCAAGAGCATGGAGCCGTTGGAAGCGCATGGCATCCAGGCCATGTCCATCGGCTTTCTGGTCGATGTGGACACCCCCATGGTCTGGCGCGGCCCCATGGTCACCGGCGCACTGGAACAACTGCTGCGCGAAACCCGCTGGAAAGACCTCGATTACCTGGTTATCGACCTGCCGCCGGGCACCGGCGACATCCAGCTAACCCTGTCGCAGAAAGTCCCGGTCACCGGCGCTGTCATCGTCACCACGCCACAGGACATCGCCCTGCTCGATGCGCGCAAGGGCTTGAAGATGTTCGAGAAAGTCGGCATCCCCATCCTCGGCATCGTCGAAAACATGAGCACGCACATCTGCTCCAACTGCGGTCACGAGGAACACATCTTTGGTGCCGGCGGCGCAGCCGCCATGTGCAAGGATTACAACGTCGATTTACTGGGCAGCCTGCCGCTGGACATCAAGATCCGCGAACAGGTCGATGGCGGCAAACCCACCGTCATCGCCGAACCGGACAGCAAGATCGCCGCCACCTATAAACAGATCGCCCGCACAGTCGGCATCAAGCTCTCGCAACAAGCGCTGGACCACAGCAGCAAGTTCCCGAATATCGTGATTCAGAATACATAAAAAACCAACATGAAACTTGTCTTAGCTCCATTCAACTTGAATGACCCAAATGATCCCGATTGGACTATACAACCTCAAAAATTTTCAGAATCATTTGCTCAAAAGGCAAATAAATCGGCATATAGCCCTATTAACTATGAGTTACGAATAACCAATCATGGGTTAGGCGCAGACTGGCCAACAGTGACCATTATCATTTCATCTGCTGCTGGATTACTGCTATTTGTCATACCAGAAGCACATAAGCGTGTCAGAGAATCCCTCGAAGAATGGGTGCATATCAAAAAAACAACAGAGGCCTTGATTAACTGGGTTGCTCGACCCAAAGACATAATTCAGTATCCAATTGAGTTACTCTACTTAGACGCATTGACCTACGTCTTGGAAAAATCAGAAAAAGAAAATTCTGTTTTTTCTTAAATCACAATCAACTGCCTATTGCAGCAGATCTAGTATGCGGCACCAATAATCTCGAACATCATTTATTTGCATTTATGGTTGGAGATAATTATGTGCAAGTAGCAATTGATTCAAATCGCAAATTACTATGGTCTACAAAATCCGAGAATCGGATTCAGCTTGGTATTCTTAGCCAAATAGCCAAGTAGGGTGGGCAATTTATTGCCCACATGGTACATGGTGGGTTACGGCGCATCACGCCTAACCCACCCTACATTTTCCTACTGAATTGCAACGCTTGAACCTTGCCCAGATACCACCTTCGCGGGCATAACGGAAACTGAAGTGGTTAGCTTTTGACAGTCAATCCCCTGCTGCCATGCCGAGTAGCGCAGTCAAAAAGAGATAAGCGGTGCGCACTGTCCGAGTTCCGCAACAAGCCATGTTATTTATGGCTTGTCA
>PHCM01000284.1 GCA_002842255.1 Betaproteobacteria bacterium HGW-Betaproteobacteria-2
GCTGAACCATCTGCGAAAATCCTAGACTGTTTTTTCTGCTTCAGGACCGGTCCTGCAAAAGGTCATGGCTGCTCAGTAATCCGCCACCCAGACAAACACCAGACGCTGATGCTTCTTTGCTATGGATACGTGGTGCGTTTTGACTTCATCGTAAAGATTTGCCGTAATGGCATATCTCCCGGCGGGCATTTTCGCTAGCAGATAAGGGCCTTTGGTTACGGTATCGAGGACGAGATTGCCTTTTGCATCTGTAATTTTGACTGGAATCTCCGCAAGATAGCTTTCATGGCTGATGGTTTTTTGTACGAATACTAGTTCGAGCGGGTATTCTTTGCTGGCATTTTGCATGGCTTGCGATTCGCAATATCCGATGCCTCCCGATACAAAAACCACTTCAGCGCCTTCCGAGCTGTAGACCTCTTCCGGCAGGCGGCTTTCTTCTTCGCTGCAGGGCTCCTGTATGTAGGCATCATCTTCTTCTTCGGCGGAGAGGCCGGAAGAAAACACCAGGATCGTGACCAGTAGCGGCAGCATACGAGACAGAGATTTCATGATAATCCTCGACATGGTCAATGAATACAGGGATTCATCATGAGCCTGTATTCATTGTATTTCAATAGGCTGTTTGTACTTTGGCAGGGATGCAGGCGCTGCCGTAGGGGGGCCGCTAATGTCCGTAAATGCATTGATGCAAGCTGGCTTGCTCCGGCCATTCAGTCTTGCATTCATACAGGATTCCACCCATATCCGGGTCGTTAAGCTGAAATATCCTGGCTATCCCATGCTGGAAAAACGCGGGGTTTTGGCGTTGGCCGGTTTGACGTCAAAAGCCACGCAGATTCTTTCCTCGTCGGCGCTGAAGGGAATCGTTCGATGGAATACGGATGACGGGAAGAAGCAGACGTCTCCGACCTTGGGGGCGACCAGCACGCTAGGGAAATCCTGATGCTTTTGTGGATAGTTGTCGCCGTGCGTGCTGAGTTCGATGCAGCCTTCGGCTTCGTTCGCCAGTCTCTTTGGGATCGCCAGATAGACGGCGCCGCTGATCCAGCCTTCTTCGTGGATATGCGAGCCCAGATGCCCGCCCTGACGCATCCTGACATACCAGGAGCTGCTGAACTCGATGTCCTTGGGGAATTCGCGGATGAAGGCGTAATCCTCGTTTTTGTATTTCTGGTAGTAGTTCCGTACGGTTTCCGCGATCAGCTCCGCCAGTTTTCTGAACGAAGCCTCCTTGCGCTTGAACAGGTTGCCGGATGACTGTATGCCATTGTGCAAACGGCTCTGCTGTCGAGCGGAGATCTCAGCCTGGTCGATGTCGTGCAGCAACTCCTTCAGCAATGGGCTGTCAGGTTCGGCCAGCTCCTTGATGCTGCCGTGGTAGACGAAATCCAGCGGATTCTTGCAGAAATTGTATTCGTCCGGCTGATTGAAGTTGATCGCGTAATGGGTGGAGAGTGTGGCTAGTAGCGGCGAACTGCTGTTGGCGTTGATGGCATCTTGCAGTTTTTCACGAAATTCATCGTAACGCTCGGTCTTGTACAGGCAATACAGCGCGCGCTCACGCCAGTCATCGAATTGCGATCTCTCGAAGTGGGGAATCGCACGCTCCAGTTCGCCATTGTCATAAAGGAATACTGCCAGATTGTAATTGGCACTGGCGTTGTCCGGATCGATCTCCAGCGCGCGATTGAAATGCGCGACGGCCTCGTTCAGCTTGCCGTGATACCAGAGCGATTCTCCCAGATTACTATGAACGGTGGCCGAGTTGGGATCGATGGTCAAAGCCTGTCCGAAGCTGTTGATGGCATCCTCCAGCAGCCCCTGGTTGCGCAGGGCCGTGCCCAGGTTGAAATAGCCCTGGGCGTCGGCATGGATGGCAAGCGCCTTGTGATAGCAGCTGATGGCTTCATCCAGTTTGCCTTGTGTTTGCAGGATGGCGCCCAGATT
>PHCM01000016.1 GCA_002842255.1 Betaproteobacteria bacterium HGW-Betaproteobacteria-2
CAACTCTTCCATGCGTATACGCGTGACCTTGCCGACAGTTGCCGGCAGTGCCTCGATGGCGGCAATCGCCTGATTCATGTTCTTTTCAACCGTGACGTGCGTGAGGATGATGATGTCGGCCTCGGTTTCGTTCTCCGCCGGCTCTTTCTGCATCATGGCGTCGATCGAGATATCGCGGTCGCCGAGGATGCGGGTGACTTCCGCCAGCACGCCCGGCTTGTCGGAGGCGCGCATGCGCAGATAATAGGCGCTGCTGATTTCCTCCATCGGCAGGATCGGCAGATCGACGATCTGATCCGGCTGGAATGCCAGGTAAGGCACACGCTGTTCGGCAGAGGCATCAGCCAAGCGTGCCACGTCGACCAGATCAGCCACCACCGCGCTGGCGGTCGGTTCTGCGCCCGCACCTGCACCGTAATAGAGTGTCGGTCCGACCGCGTCGCCCTTGACCACGACCGCATTCATGGCGCCATTGACGTTGGCAATCAGACGCTTCTCCGGGATCAGGGTCGGATGCACGCGCAGTTCGATGCCCTTTTCACTACGTTTGGTGATACCGAGCAGCTTGACGCGATATCCCAGTTCTTCTGCGTAACGGATGTCCTTGCTTTCCAGCTTGGTGATGCCTTCGGTGTAGACCTTGTCGAACTGCACCGGGATACCGAATCCGATGGCCGACAGAATCATCAACTTGTGGGCGGCATCGATGCCTTCCACGTCGAAAGTCGGGTCGGCCTCGGCATAACCCAGACGCTGTGCTTCGCCCAGCACATCGGCAAAAGCCAGGCCTTTTTCGCGCATTTCAGTCAGGATGAAATTGGTCGTGCCGTTGATGATGCCGGCGATCCACTCGATATGGTTGGCCGAGAGACCTTCGCGCAGCGCCTTGATGATGGGGATACCGCCGGCCACGGCCGCTTCGAAGGCGACAATGACGCCACGCTTCTGCGCCGCGGCGAAAATCTCGTTGCCGTGCAAGGCGATCAGCGCCTTGTTAGCGGTCACCACATGCTTGCCATTCTCGATGGCTTTCAACACCAGTTCCTTGGCGATCGTGCAACCACCGATCAATTCGACCACGACATCGATGCCCGGATCATTGACAACGGCAAACGCGTCATCCGTCACTTCGCACGCACCCGCAGTCACTTGGCGCGCCAGTTCGAGATTGCGGTCGGCTACCTTCACAATCTGAATGGTACGACCGGCGCGGCGGCTGATCTCCAGTTGATTGCGCTTCAGCACGGTAAAAGTACCACCGCCTACGGTACCGATTCCTAACAGACCTACATTGATTGGTTTCATATCAAAATCCGTGAAAGGTGAAGAGTAAAGGGTGAAGGGCAAAACCCTGGCCTCCCGGCAGGGAGGGTGGCGCATGGCGCCGGGTGGGCATCCCCTTAACCTTTCTCACTTCACTGTATTAAGTTCCATGCTGCTTGCGATAATTCTCGAGGAATCTTGCAATTCGGCCGATGGCTTCCGTCAGATCATCCACATTGGGCAGGAAGACGACACGGAAGTGATCCGGCTTTTTCCAATTGAAGCCGCTGCCCTGCACCAGCAGGACCTTCTCTTCCAACAACAGATCGAGTATGAACTGTTGGTCATCCTCAATCGGATAAAGCTTGGGGTCGAGTTTCGGGAACAGATACATGGCTGCAGCCGGCTTGACGCAGGTAACGCCCGGAATATCCGTCAACAACTTGTACGCCAGATCGCGCTGCTTGCAAAGCCTGCCGGTCGGTGCCACCAGATCATTAATGCTCTGATAGCCACCCAGTGCCGTCTGTATCGCCAATTGCCCCGGCACATTGGCACACAGGCGCATGGAGGCCAGCATATTCAAACCTTCGATGTAATCCGTCGCATGCTTCTTCTCGCCGGAAACCACCAACCAACCGGCACGATAGCCGCAAGTGCGGTAATTCTTGGAAAGCCCGTTGAACGTGACGAACAGCACATCATCGGCCAACGAGGCGATCGAGGTATGCGTGTTGCCGTCGTACAAGACCTTGTCGTAGATCTCATCGGCGAAGATCACCAGCTTGTGATGGCGGGCGATCTCGATGATGCCCTCCAGAACCTCTTTCGGATACAGTGCACCGGTTGGATTGTTCGGATTGATGATGACGATGCCGCGCGTATTGGCTGTAATCTTCGACTCGATATCCTGCAGATCAGGTTGCCAGCCGCTCTCCTCGTCGCACATGTAATGACGTGGCGTACCGCCGGCCAGCGTCACAGCAGCGGTCCACAAAGGATAGTCCGGCATCGGCACCAGAATCTGGTCACCGTTGTTGAGCAGGGCCTGCATCGCCATCACGATCAGTTCGGAAACGCCGTTGCCGATGATGATGTCGTCTATCGTCACATCCGGGATGTTCTTCTGCTGCGTGTAATGCATGATGGCCTTGCGCGCAGCGAACAGACCCTTGGAATCGGTATACCCCGATGCCTGATCCATATTGCGGATTACATCCTGCAGGATCTCTTCCGGCGCTTCAAACCCGAACGGGGCCGGGTTGCCGATATTGAGCTTGATGATGCGATGCCCTTCTTCCTCCATCTCCCGCGCGCGCTCCAACACCGGGCCGCGAATGTCGTAGCACACGTTGTTGAGTTTGGTCGATTTCAGTATGGGGTCCATGGTCGCTAACAGCAGAATCTGCCCTGCAAAAAGTGTGTTATCTTACATTGTCACGGGCATGCCAGCAATGAAAGCGGGCAACCATGCCCTTAACTTCAAACCGATACCCGCCAAACACAATTTGTTATGAAATTGCACCTGACACAAGCCGCCGGCAACCAGCTGATTACCGGCTATGACATCGGCTGGGTGGAAATCAACGCGGTACGCCATACCCAATCGCTGATTGTTCTGCCGAACCAGCTGATCGAGAACTGGGTGGCGGGAAATTTTGACAGCCTGGTGGAACTGGATTTCGCAAGACTGCTGGAACTGAAACCTGAGGTGATCCTGCTCGGGACCGGACAACGGCATCGCTTCATCCATCCGCGCATCACACGCAATCTGACCGAAGCCGGCATCAGCATCGAATGCATGGATACTGCAGCAGCCTGCCGCACTTACAACATCCTGATGGCAGAAGGCCGCCATGTTGCGGCGGCGCTTCTAATCTAGATCCCTGATTACCCGAGTCTTCCGGCTAGCCCAGATTCCGGCGCGAGAACGTCAGACTGGCATTGGTACCGCCGAAGCCGAAACTGTTGGAAAGCGCAGTCTGGATATTGGCGTTATCGATGCGACTACGCACGATGTTGAGGCCTTCAGCCGCAGGATCCAGGCTTTCGATGTTGGCAGAAGCCGCAATGAAGTTGTTTTCCATCATCAGGAGCGTGTAGATCGCCTCATTGACACCGGCTGCCCCCAGCGCATGACCGGAAAGTGACTTGGTGGATGCGATGGCTGTCTGGCTGTCGCCGAATACTTCGCGGATGGCTTCCAGTTCCTTGACATCGCCGACCGGTGTACTGGTACCGTGCGTATTGATGTAATCGATGGAACCTTCGACGCCTTCCAAGGCGAGCTTCATGCAACGCACCGCACCTTCACCCGAAGGCGCGACCATGTCGTAACCATCAGAAGTGGCACCGTAACCGACCACCTCAGCATAGATCTTGGCGCCGCGCGCCTTGGCATGCTGATACTCTTCCAGCACAACGATGCCGCCACCGCCGGAGATGACGAAACCGTCACGGCTGGCGTCGTAGGTGCGCGAGGCTTTTTCCGGCGTCTCGTTATATTTGCTGGAAAGCGCACCCATGGCGTCAAACAGGTAGGACATGGTCCAGTGCTCTTCTTCACCACCGCCGGCGAAGACGATATCCTGCTTGCCCAGCTGGATCTGCTCGACGCCGGCACCGATGCAGTGTGCACTGGTCGAACAGGCGGAGCTGATCCCGTAATTGACACCCTTGATCCTGGCGCCAGTCGCCAGACAGGCGGCAATGCCGCTGGACATGGTCTTGGTCACCATATAAGGTCCGACACGACGTATGCCTTTTTCCGCCAGTGTATTGGTGCCTTCCAGCATGCTTTCAGTGGAAGTACCGCCGGCACCGACGATAAGACCGGTGCGCACGTTGGACACAAGCTCTTCCGGCAGGCCGGCATCGGCAATCGCTTCCTGCATGGCCAGCCAGGAATAGGCATGGCCCTTGGCCATGAAGCGCATGAGTTTGCGATCAATCAGTTCTTCCACGTTCAGGTTCTTGATCGAACCGGCGACGTGAGAACGCAGACCTCTTTCAGCGTATTCGGGCTGATATGTGATTCCGGAGCGGCCCTCGCGCAGGCTGTCCAGCACTTCGGATTTGTTGTTACCCAGACTGGAGACTATCCCCATCCCGGTGACTACGACACGGCGCATCGTGATTCTCCCAATAGCGTTATCTGCATCTCTAGTTTTAATTTTTGCATCAAAAATTGTCAGTACGTGTGAACAGGCCTACGCGCAAATCATTTGCCACATAAATTTCACGGCCGTCCAACTCCATGGTGGCGTCAGCGATCCCCATGACCAGTTTGCGCATGATGACGCGCTTCAGATCGATTTTGTAGGTCACCAGTTTGCCGGTCGGCAACACCTGACCGGTGAACTTCACCTCACCCGCACCCAGTGCACGACCACGACCGGGGCCTCCCATCCAGCCCAGATAGAAGCCGACCAGTTGCCACATGGCATCCAGCCCCAGGCAGCCCGGCATCACCGGATCATTTTCAAAGTGACACTTGAAGAACCACATATCAGGATCGATATCGAGTTCCGCAATGATCTGGCCGTTGCCATACTTGCCGCCATCCTCGGTAATCGAAACGATGCGACTGACCATCAACATCGGCGGCAAAGGTAATTGTGCATTACCGGGGCCGAACATCTCGCCACGACCACAGCTCAGCAACTCCTCATAGGTGAAACTATTTTGTTTTGACATCAGAGACTTTTTCTTTTGGTGAATAGGATTATTACCGCTATTTTCGCCGGAAATGCCTCCGAGCGGAAGCCCTTGCTGATATATGCCGGTTTCAGGGGTATACAGATCTGTTTACACCAGAGAAGAATCTGTTTACTATGTCGCTTTGTTACATTATTTTACAAATTCGTAATCTTCATTTACATAATTCACTTGAGGTAAGTCAATGAGCGACCGCCAACTGGCCGACTGGCGCGAACATGCGCTGAAACTGGAATCAGAAATCAACAAGGTGGTCGTGGGCCAGGAATCTCCCATTCGACTGATTACCACCGCCATTTTCGCCCGCGGCCATGTGCTGCTGGAGGGGGATGTCGGCGTCGGCAAGACCACGCTACTGCGCGCGTTCACGCGAGGTATCGGCGGCGGTTACCAGCGGATCGAAGGCACCATCGACCTGATGCCGAACGACCTGGTCTATCACACTTATCTGGGGGAAGACGGCAAGCCGCATGTCAGCCCTGGTCCGCTGCTGATGTCCGGTGAAGACCTGTCCATCTTCTTCTTCAACGAAATCAACCGCGCCCGCCCGCAGGTGCACTCCTTGCTGTTGCGCGTCATGGCCGAACGAACCCTGACAGCGTTCAACAAGGAACATCATTTCCCGCACATGCTGGTGTTTGCCGACCGCAACCAAGTGGAGAAGGAAGAGACCTTCGACATCCCGTCCGCCGCACGCGACCGCTTCATGATGGAAATTCCCATCGTCGTGCCAGGCGACCCGGCGATTCGGGAAGAGTTGATGTTCAATCCCAAGTTTCATGATGTCGATGCCCTGGTCGGCACGGTTGAACCGGAAGTCCTGGAGTTCGACAAGGTCAATGGCATCGCCCGCATCATCCAGAATTCCATCGACGCCAGCCAGACGCTGCGTCGCTACGCACTGGACCTGTGGACTGCGACCAAATCACCGGAACTGTTCGGCGTGCAGGTGTCGGGCGTGGAAATGAGCCGCCTCATCATCTCCGGCGCCAGCCCGCGTGGCGTCGGCATGCTGCTGTCTGCTGCACGTGTCAATGCCTGGCTCAATAACCGTACTGCCGTGGTGCCGGAAGATATCCATGCGGTCTTCCATGAAACCATTGCTCACCGTCTGGTGTTCAGTCCGGTCTACGAAATGCGCCGCACCGAGATCGCTCGCGAATTGTTATCCGGCATCATCAACGGCGTTTCCGCACCTTGATGTGCCTGGCTTCCGAGTTAACTGAGAAATGAACCAGCTGAAGGAAGGACTGAAAACCGGCGGGCTGCTTGCAGCCACCGATGTCCAACCGGCTGATTCAAGGCAAACTTTAATATGACCGCACTCGACCAGATCAAGCTGTTCAACTACCACCTCGGCTGGCGCTCTCGCGGACGCCGTCCCGGTAGCCATAACAGCACCCAGCGCGGCATGGGCATGGAGTTCCGCGGGCACACCACCCTGCTCTCCTATCCGGACCCGCGCCGCATCGATATCCGGCAGACCATCCGTGACCCGCTGGAGCAGGTCTATGTGCGCATATTCAACCAGAAGAGCGCGACACCGGTTTTTGTCCTGTGCGACATGTCAGGCTCCATGCATTACGGCAGCTACCAGCGCAAATTGTCAGTAGCTGCAGACATCGTGCAATCCGTCGCCAAATCCGCCAACGGCAATGCCGACCCGTTCGCCTTCGTCGGCTTCGACGACGAGGTGCGTGAAGACTGGCACTGCACGCCTTCGTTCAGGCCGCACCATGCACTGGAGATGGCCGAACAACTGCGCGACTATCATCCCGGCGCCACCGGCAGCAAGGGATTGCTCGACGTCTCGCGCTACCTGCCGCGCGAACGTTCGCTGGTGTTCCTGGTATCCGATTTCCACATGCCGATGGCCGACCTTGAGGCTGCAATGGCGCTCATGTTGCGCCATCACATCGTACCCATCGTGCTATGGGACGAAGCGGAATACAAAAACCTGCCGGAATTCGGCATCGCCAGCGTTACCGACCCGGAAAGCGGGGCGAAGCGTACCCTGTTCCTGCGCAAGAGTTACCGCGAACGCATCATCCAAAACTTCGATGCACGTCGCGAGGCGATCAAGGCTCTATTCCTGCGCCTCGATATGCCGCCCTTGTTCATAGAACATGGCTACGACGCCGACGTCCTGACCGATTATTTCCACCAATATGTGGCCGCCTGAACTCATGAAAACCGCCTTAGCCTATATGCAAAAAATCCTTCTGCAATGCGTCGCGCTGTGCCTGCTGCTTTCCGCCAGCACCGCTCTGATGGCCGATGAAATCAGGTTGCCGGCCTTGGACCCCAAACTGGCAAAAATCAGCATCGTCGAACCCGAGCGCGACTCCGGCTATACCGTAGGTGACCTGCTGACGCGTGTCGTCACCCTGGAAATCAAAAAGCCCTACAAACTGCTGGATACCTCGCTGCCAATCGTCGGCTACGAGAAGCGCTATCAGGGGCAAATCATCGGCATTGAACTGCGCGACATCAGCAAAGAGGAGCGGGAGAAAGCCGACAGCACTGTTTATACGATAGCGTTGACCTACCAGGTATTCACGCGCAATGTCGTTGCCAAGCCTGCCGCGCTACCGCCCGAATTCGTCAAGGTTCAAGGCGGCAAGGATATCTACGAATATCGCATCCCCAGCTGGAACTTCCGCATCTCACCGATAGCCGTCTTCGGCGAAGTCAAGCTGGAGACCGATCTCAGTCCATTCCGCGGGCCGGTTCAGAAAACGGACAAGCAGGAAAGAATCATCCTGAACGCTGCGCTGGTCGTTCTGGCACTGGCAGCACTGGGGCTGGTCTATATCCTCGGTGTCCACGCCTGGCTGCCACGCATGGGCGGCCCCTTCGCCCGCGCCTACCGTGAGTTGAGAAAACTGGGCAAACTGCCGGCCAGCGATGAAACACTGAAGCTGGGCTTGGGCCGCGTTCACCAGGCGTTCAATGCGAGCCTCGGCAGCAGCGTATTCAGCGGCAATCTCGAGCAGTTTCTGCAGCAAAAACCCGTTTTTGCCGCCATCCGCCATGACATTGAACAGTTTTTCGATTTGTCGCGTCGTGTATTTTTTGAACAATCAGACGCACAGCAATTCGGAGCGGAACAGCATGAATGGCTGCGTCGTTTCACACGCCGCTGCCGTGATTGCGAACGCGGCCTGAAACCAGAGAAGCAGGTCTGATACCATGAGTTTTGCCAATCCTTGGGTATTGTGGCTATTGCCACTGGCCCTGCTGCCCTTGCTGCTGGAGCGCTCGCACAACCGCAGCTATTCATGGGTCGCCATGCTGCCGAACGACCCCTTGTCCAATATCATCGCCATCTTCCTCAAACTGCTGGCGGTGATTGCGCTGACGTTCATTCTGCTGGGGCTCGCCTCACCGCAGACGCCGGAACAGCATGTCGAAAAAACCGGGGTAGGCGCGCAAATCGCGCTGGTACTGGACCGCAGCGCCAGCATGGACGATCCGTTTTCCGGGGCAGGTATCGGCGGCCGGGTCGGCGAAACCAAATCCGCAGCGGCCAGCCGTTTGATTACCAACTTCATCCGCCAGCGTGAAAACGACCTGGTCGGCCTCATCACCTTCAGCAATTCCGCCATGCACGTACTACCACTGACGGAAAACCGCGAGGCTGTTGTTGCCGCCGTGCAGGCCACTGCGGACAATGCCCTGTTCCAGACCAATATCGGTAGCGGCTTGTCCAGTGGCACCAGCCTGTTCGAGAAGATACCCAACTCGGGCTCGCGCGCCATCATCCTGATCTCGGACGGTGCCGGACGCATTAGCGCCGATGTGCAGCAAAAAGTGCGCGACTGGCTGGATCGCATGGATATCGGGCTGTATTGGATCGTACTGAAACAACCGGGCGGCCTCAGTATTTTCGATGAAACCTTCGTGCCGAAGGAAGACGAACCACTGCCGCCAGTGATTGCCTTGCACGAATATTTCCAGACGCTGAAAACGTCGTTTCATGCCTATGAGGCGGATGACCCAGACTCCTTGGCCAAGGCCATTGCCGACATCAACCAGAAGGAAAAGAAACCCATCATCTATCTGGAAAAAATCCCGGGCAAGAACTACACACAACATTGTTTCATGCTGGCGGCACTGATGATTGCCCTGCTGCTTGGCGTCAAATATCTGGAGGTGCGCACATGGCACTCAGCGTAAAAAAAGTCACCTGGACACTGGCTTTGATAGCCACTGTCAGTTCAATAACCACGCTTTATGCATGGAACCGCATTCATCAGATCCATGATTTCAATCGGGCGATCCTGACAGCGAAGACACCGGACACCGACCGCCAGAGCTATGAAGCCAAATTCTCCACGGCCTACTGGCTGGCGAAGAACGAGCGTTACAAGGAAGCAACCCTGCTGTTCCTGCAACTGGCCGAGCAAGGTGACATGAACCGACGCTCCGCCGTACAGCACAACCTGGGCAACATCTTCTTCCTGCGCGGCCTGACCGTTAACGGCAACAGCATGACCGTGCGTGACGAAAGCGAGTACCTGTTCCGTCAGGCCAAGGGCGCTTATGTGCAATCGCTCAAGCTGGACAACAGCCACTGGGACACACGCCACAACCTTGATCGCGTGATCGGCATGCTGCCGGAGACACCAACCCCGGGCGTCGGAGAATCCGACAGCCCCGGCCTCATCATGGGCAACATTCCGGTGGGCCTGCCGTGAAATACTTCCATCATCTGCAACGCTATCTGGTGCACAGACGGGACGCCACCCTGTTGCTGCTGGCATTCGTTTTTCTCATCATCGCGCTGTTCCAGCCCAGCATCCCGCTCAAGCGCAATATCTACAGCTACATCCTGGTGGCCGATATCTCGCAGAGCATGAATGTGGCCGACATGGGCAGCGAGAGCAAGCCGGTGACACGCATCGCACACACGCAGAAGATGATGCATGAGATTATCTCGGCCATGCCCTGCGGAACCAAGGTCAGCATCGGGTTGTTTGCCGGTGTCAGTGTGGCGGCGTTATATACACCAATCGAAGTCTGCAGCAACTTTGCCGCCATCAATGACACCATCGATCATCTGGACTGGCGTGCGGGCTGGTCAGGCAACAGCCGCATCCGCGAAAGCCTGCCGAATCTCGCACGCACGCTACGCGCCTTTCCGGAACCCGCGCAAGTCGTCTATTTCACGGATGGGGAAGAAGCGCCAAGATTGCATGTCTTCAACACACGCAATCTCAACGAATTTCAGGGCGGCGACGACTGGCTGCTGGTCGGCGTCGGCAGCGACAAAGGCACCCCCATCCCAAAACTTGACGAAAAAAATCAGCTGATCGGCTACTGGTCGGGTGACAGTTTCGCATTACAGCCGGGTATCGCGCAGATTTCAGAATCCAACATCGGCACGCGGGACGATAATGTCGCCAGCGGTGAAGGTGACCGTTATCTGTCGACGCTGAACGAAACCTATCTGCAAGATCTGACTAAAGAGATCGGCGCAAAGTACGTGCGCGGCGACAAGCTGCAAAGCATACTTGCAGCCATGAAGGAGCAAAAGCCGGCCCGACGTGACGTCGCGCCTTACAAGATAGACTGGGTAATGGCCAGCATCGCGGGCATCCTGCTGTTACTGGCCTATTTTCCCAAACATCCGCTGCATACTGCACGCGAATCACTGAAACGCCTGCGGCCCAGGTTCGCGCAAAAGTCTTCAAGATAGCTTATCCGTCTCCTGCCGTTCCCGGCCCCATCTGAGCCAGACACGCAGTTGCCGGAAACTTTCGGACTGGGTGTTATCGGCCAGCAGGACGGCAGAAAATCGCCTGCCACTCTCAATTTCCTGTAGATTCAGTACGGTCAGATAGGGCGCGACAAAACTGCTCGATAGTACTGTGACCTGATGGCTCCTGCCACCCCTTTCCGTCACCTGCAAACCGGATTCCGGATTCATTGTCAAACGTACGATCGATCTTGTCAGAGTCAAGGTGCCATGCTGCCGGATGTAATAGATGGCAAACACAACGATCAAGGCTACAGACAGCACTTTCAATGCCGCAGGCAAGGGAAGAAACAGCAGCACGAGGCAAGCCGTCAGGCTGGCAATTACTATTATCCAGACCAGATTTGCGGATGGTGCGAGCTCAAGTTGTACGGGCTTGGCGCTATAATAGGACAATCGATTCCCCTGAATGGCACAGGACATGCTTCTAGAGTAAATCATATTCCAGGCATGTCGCATATTCGACATTATCAACAAGTGAACAGACATATCATGACACAGTGGCATCAATTTCTTGGCAGTCAGCAGGCAACAATCACGGGGCAACGGGTGCAGCATTTCGGCAATCCGCAAATGGAATTGCAGGCCACGGCCGATGCCACCGTGCTGGCAGACCTCTCGCATCTGGGCTTGTTGCAGATTGACGGCGAGGATCGCGTGGCATTCCTGCAGGGGCAACTGACCAATGACGTCAAACTGCTCAATGGCAGCAACAGCCACTACGCCGGTTACTGCACACCCAAAGGCCGGATGCTGGCAATGTTCCTGGCGTTCGCACAGGGCGACCATCTGTACCTGCAATTGAATCGCCAGTTGCTGGAACCCATCATGAAACGGCTGAAGATGTATGTCCTGAGGTCCAAGGTCACGATCACCGACGTTTCCGACAGCATCGTGCGTCTGGGTCTGGCCGGCAAGGATGCCGAGCAGATTCTGCTGAACCACTTCGGCCAGACTCCACAAACTGCTCACGAGCTGGTGAGCCTGGAGGAAGCCAATATCATCCGGCTGCCGGGAAAACGGCCACGCTATGAGATTTTTGTGGCTACCGAGAACGCCGAGCAGCTCTGGACGGCACTCAGTCAACAAGCGCAACCGGTAGGCGCCGGCTGCTGGGACTGGCTGGAAATTGAAGCCGGCATTCCGGATATCGAACCTGCCACGCAGGAAGCCTTTGTCCCGCAAATGATCAACCTGGACGCGCTGGGCGGCATCAGTTTCAAGAAGGGATGTTATACGGGGCAGGAAATCGTGGCACGCACGCATTATCTGGGCAAGGTCAAACGCAGAACCCTGCCGCTGCACATTCCTGCAGGTGAGGAAGCCAATACCGGCAGCCCGGTATTTCGCAGCAGCAGCGAAGAAGCGGTAGGCATGCTGGTGCGGGTTGCACCTTCGCCAGTGGGCGGAATGGATGCACTTGCCGAACTGCGGCTGGAAGCATTGGAAAATGCCGAACTCTGCCTGAACAAGGCAGCAGTCAAACCACTGCAGCTATTACAACTCCCTTACGAACTGGCTGAATAAGCAGAATCATGGTGAAATCCGAATCGGCCTGACGAATTTGCAGCCGATTTCCTTTATGTCCGGCAGGCTGGTGTGAACACGTCCTAGACCAATTGAATGCGATTACGACCAGCCTGTTTTGCCTGATATAACGCAATATCGGTGCGCTCTATCAGGCTATCAACGGGTTCACCCGCCACCCATTGCGTGACGCCCAGGCTCACCGTCACATTCAACAATTCATTCTTGAATTCAATCACCATATTTTCAACCGCCTGACGCAGCTTCTCACTCAGTTGCAGGGCATTATGCGCATCACACTTTCTCAGCAGAATAAGAAATTCTTCACCGCCCCAGCGACAGACAAAATCAACTTCGCGCAAATTGGCACGCAAGCAGTCTGCTACGGCTATCAGCAACTGATCTCCAGCCATATGACCATAACGATCATTAACCGCCTTGAAGTGGTCAATATCAAGCATCAGCATTGAAAGCGCCTCGTCATTACGCTTGGCATCATTGATGAAGGTATTGATGATCACATCAAATGCCTGGCGATTCGGCAATTTTGTCAGGTTGTCCGAGGTTGCCATCAACTCCAGCCTGTCCTGATATCGTGTAAAGGCGAGGCCCGTGAGCAATAATGCAATGCCGGTAATCACTATACAAACCAGCAAATTGAGATACAGGGTCTGGCGTATATCCTTGACGGCATCATTCTCGTTGCGCTCTACAAAAAGATACCAGTCCAGTTCTGGAATATATCGTACGTTAAGCAGGATCCGATCGTGATCAAGCTGATACTGATAAGCCCCTTCAGGCTTGGATAAAATCTCCCCAGCCATCTTTTGCAGACCGGGATGATCGTGGATATTGGTGTCCAACGGCTGCGATTTGTTGCCAAAAAGCACGATTTTGCCCTTGGGGTCGACAAAATAGATATTGCGCTGGTAACGATCCTGATAATTGTTAATCAAGGCCCGCACTGCATCGACCGTCAGGCCAACCCCTGCCGCCCCGATGAAGTTCTGCTCATAATCCAGGACGCGATAATTCACGAAAATCGTCAGCGCATTGGCATGTGCCGCATCCGGGTCCACATTGATTTCGTAAGGACTTTCCATTTTC